>JBBTYX010000019.1:0-11820 GCA_038078515.1 Patescibacteria group bacterium
ATATAAATAATTTATTATTAAATCCCACTTATCCAGAAAAAGAATTACTTCCTCCCCCTTATTATGACGAGTCTATAACATTTAACCTTGATACTGGCACTCCGTTACAAAATAAAATCACAGAAGATATAGGAGACTTTGAGCAAAATTATTTTACCCAGTTTTATAACAATGTATTGCAATTATATAAAACGCCGTTTAGTCAAGTATTAGAAAACTGGTTTAAACCATTTGACGATGTTAATTCTAATAGTATATTTAAGTAATATAAAATATGTTTCGCGTTAAATTTATAATATGCTAAAAAAAATCGCAGTTATTATTCTTTTATTTATAACATTGCCTTATTCTTTTATTTACGCAGAACATACAAAAGAACATAAGATAGAAGAGTTATTGGAAAAAATTTCCAGTTTGCAAAATCAAATTTCAATACTACAGTCTAATTTTGTTCAATGCGAATTTACTAAAAATTTAAGTATTGGCGCGCAAGGAAGCATGGTTTTATGCTTGCAAAACTACTTGACTAATTTAGGCCATTTTGCTTATTCTTTGGGATCAACAGGTTACTTTGGAGTGATTACAAGAGATTCTGTAATATCTTGGCAAAAAGCAAACAACATTTCTTCCACTGGCTTTTTCGGACCAATATCAAGATTTAAATACGATGAATTAACTAGAAAAAAATCTGTTGTAGATGATTCTATATTGAAAAATATTATTGAATCTGTTAATGGTATTGGCAATTTAAAAAATCAAATTATTAATATACATATTTTAAGCGATAGAATAAACATTTTAGGCAACGAGTTAAATAATATGAAAAATGTTCCTGAATTAGATGATCAATTAAAAGATATGCAAAGCAAAATAGGCAATATAAACAGCTTAAACATTTTAGCGAATAAATCATCTTCTTTAGGAGGAGAAATAAAAGCAGCTCTTAATTTAAGCAATTCTTATTATTATAATTATGACACAAACACATATTATAATGAAAGAAAAGAGATGTTAATCAAATTAGGAATACAACTAACAGAAACTGGAGCTGTTCAAGACGAATTATTAAGATTAGGTAATTCTGGAAATAAATTGGAAAATATAGGAATACCGCTTTTTGACCAGACATTAAATATAGGAATTTTTGGCAAACATATAAGCGATAATTTAAAAAATATAGGGCAGGAAATGGAAATAAAAGGAAGCGATTTAACCAATCTTAAAATATCTCAAAATAGCGAGAATGCAAAAATAGAAACTAATATTGAAGTTCAGATAGATAATTTTAAAAATTTAGGAGTTGATTTTAAAAATTTAGGCAGGCAAATGACAGATATAAGTAATTTAGAAACATTTTCAGTTCAAACAAATGATTTAAGAATATTTGGCAATGAATTAAATAATTTAACAGCTATATCAAACGAATTAGGTTATTTATCAAGTCAAGGAGCGGGCTTGGAAAATAAAGACGAACAAGCTATAATGGAAATAGGAAATCGTCTTATAAGTTTAGGCGATAGAATAACAGCTCTTGAACAAAAACTAACATCGCAAATAAAAAGATTAGGCGATTTAATAAGTTTAGGAGACAGATTGGGTTCTATGGAGAATTTAGATAGCAGGTTTAAAAATTATGGAGATAAAATAAAAGAAAACGCGAGTGGAATAGGAAATTTGGATAATTTAAAAGACTTGGAATTTAATATTGCGAGCGCGACTTTAAATAATTTAAATAATTTAGGAATTTTAAGCTATAATTTTATAAAAGAAATAGATGATTTTGAAAACCAGATAGCGATTTTAGAAAATGTGGAAATTCTAAATACTTTTATTGATAATATAATTAGTTTAGGAATTACAGGAGTCAAAATAGGCAATGAAACAATTGATTTAAAAAATGCCATAAACTCTCTGTAGAATATAAATTGAAAAATGACAATTCAAATTACTTAATTTATTTATTAAAATGTTAAGAAAAATAATAATCATAGCCATATTCTCAGTTGTAATATTATTGCCTGCCATATCTTTTGGAGCAGAGCAATATTGCAGAGAAGTTCCTTTGCCTAAATTACCCGGATTGCCAAAAGATTTTCAAGGTCCTTGCGTTGGTCCAGCAGAATATATTATTTACTGGTTTTATTTTAGTATTTACTTGGCTGGATTATTAGCTTTTTTTGCGATAGTCGCAGCAGGCGTAATAAGATTATTTTCAATGGGACAGCCAAGTATGATACAGAAGTCTAATAAAATAATAACTAACGCTGGATTGGGAATAATACTTCTTTTTGGAAGCTTTTTAATACTAAATATAATAAATCCGTCTTTAACAATTGTTTCAAATCCGAGCTTAAATATAGTATGCGCTAATATTGAAGAAAAATATAAAAGCGATATAGGAGGCAAATGCAGAGAATTGATATGCAGAGAAAGCGAGCAATGCAAAAATGGAGGAAATGAAATAGGTAAGTTAAAGTGCGCTCAAGATGTGTGCAAAAAAGTTGTGGGCAAGGGTGAAATTTGTTCAAATAATTCACTCAATACTTGCGTTGAAGATCTTTTTTGTTTTGGTGGAAAATGCGCCGGAAGTTCAAAGGTAGGAGATTTATGTTATATAATTAAAAATAAAACGAATTGTGAAAAAGGACTTTTATGTGTAGTAGCTGGAAATGAGATAATTCTAAGCACTATGTCAAAAATTATGAAATGCACTGACGGGAAAACAGGCTCTCCATGCCAAAGGAATAGTCATTGCGCTAATAGCGATAATAAGGACTGCAAATATAATTATACTTGTTCATAATTATATTAAAAATATTAGGACATCTAATTTATTCTAAATTCGCTATGGCTCATTAAGAATAAATTGATAACCTTGTATTTTTTAATAAAAACATAGATTACTTGTTTTTTATTAAAAAAATTAGAACCTCTAACAAATTCTAACTTCACTTCGTTCAGCAAGAATTTGTTGAGAACCTTGTATTTTTAATAAAAATATAAACTACTTGTATTTTAAAATGAAATTAAAATATTTAACAATTTTCTTTTTTATAGCCTTAATAATAATAATACTCACGCCAAGTTTAGCGCAAGCAGGGGTGGTTGTTGAGAAGGGGCCGTCTTGGGATTGGTTTTGGTCGTGGACTGGTTGGGGACTTGATAAAATAGCAGCCGGGTTTGTTACAGGTTTTACATATATATTTTCAAATATAGCAGCTTTTATTGTTGGTTGGGTATTGAGATTTTCATCATTATTTTTAGAATGGACTATTAATCCAGGAATTGGCAGTATTACAGGGCAACCGTTTGTTGTTTCAGGAGTTTTAGTAACAAGAAGCATTGCTAATTTAGTGCTTATAGCAATTCTTTTAATTATATCAATAGCAACAATTATAGGAATTGAGAGTTATGGGATAAGAAAAGCTCTTCCAATGTTAATCGGAGTCGCGCTTTTAATAAATTTTAGTTCTGTTATAACAGGGCTTGTGATAGACGCTGGCCAAGTGCCTTTAGAATTTTTTACAGAAAAAGCTTTTCCTTCGGATTTTAGCATAGGAAAGGCTTTTCAAAAATCGCTTCATTTGGATGATATTTCAATTTCCAATTTTAATATAACAGGAGAAGGGGAAAGTTTTACAACAGCAAATGTAGCTTCAAATTTTATAATTTCTTTGATTATGATATTTGTGGGTCTTATGGCGTCTTTTATGTTTCTTAAATTGGGAATTTTACTTTTGCTTAGATATGTGGCTTTTTGGATTTTAACTATTTTAGCTCCTTTTGTTTTTGCCATAAGCGTTTTCCCCTCAACAAGAAAATATTTAACCAAGTGGTTTACGCATCTTTTAGAATGGTCGTTTTTAGGAGTTATAGCCACTTTTTTTATATATTTAGCGCTTTTAGTGTTAGTTTCATTTGATATTTCATCAGAAGCTATATTTAAAGAAAAAATAGAAAAAGGAGGCGGTTTTATGGGAAATTTTGGCATAACTTTAATTAGTCTTTTTACAGTTTATTTCTTTTTGCAATACGGATATAATATATCTAAAAAAATGGCAGGCGAAGGAGCTATGGCAATAGTGAATGGGGTTGGAAATTTAATAAAAAGCGGGGCGATGGCTGCTACCGCGGGATTAGGAGCAAGTGCTCTTCTTGGCAAAGTAGCGTTAAAACGGGGTATAGGAGCATTTGTTAGACAAAAGCCTGGTGAAACTAAATCAGCAACAGAGCGCGGTCAAGATAAACTGAGAAGCGCTGGAGCTTATTTGCAAACAAACAGAATACTCTCGCGCATAGGAGGAAATAGAGTTGGACAATTTATGATGGGAGAACAAGGCTTTACAGAAAAAGAATTAAAAGAAATTGCCGCTAAAAAAACAGCATGGAAAATTCGAATTGAAAATATCAAAAACGATAATTCATTAACAAACGACCAGAGAAAAGTAAAAATTACTAAATTATTAAACAGTTCAACTCTTAAACGCACTGATAAAGCCGCTTTATCTTATTCGGCGATTGACCAAAAATTACTTGATAATAAAGGATTGGTTTTAGCCTCTAAATTAGCTAAGCTTGACGAAAAATTAGACACGAAAATACAAGAAAAATACGGACATATTGTTAACGCCATAGACTCTGCTGGAAATATTGATGTTAAAAAAGCTATAAAAAACTTAGACGAAAGGCGGCACGATATAAGTAAATTAGATTTAACAACACTTGATTTAACTAATGATACGCATGAAAAATTAATGGATAATATTTTAATGAAAATTGATGGAAATACTCTAAGTGATATGAGTACTAGAAATTCAGAATCAGCAAAGAAAGTTCAAGATAGAATTGACGAAATAGTGAAGCTCAACGCAATAGGAGTACCAATAATATCAACAATAGTTGCTTTGACTGGGAAAAAAGATACTGAAGTAAGAAAAAACATAAATCTTATAAACACACAAAATACTTTAATGGGAGCGACTATAAGATATAGAAAAGAAGTACAAGATAAATTAACGCGAACTGGTGGAGTAGTTTAATTAATTAAAAAATTATGCCCATTTTAAAGAAAAAACCTTATGAATTATCTGTGCGCTATTTTAAAGCGCTGCCTTTAAATATCAGAATAATTTTATCTAATCCTAATGCTCCAGGAAATATGCACTATGGCGGTACTAAAATTATAAAAGAGGTCGGGCTTAATGAAGTAGCTCGTATTCATTTACATAATGTGATTTATGGCTTATTTACTATGGAATTGCCAAATTTAGAAGCTCTACCACTTGCACTGCAAGAAGAATTAGAAACAACGCCTGAAAAAGCCCTGGAAATTACAGAAATAATAAAACAATTTTTTATATCTCCGCATAAAGCGTTTTTTGATAGAATATACGCGCCAACAAATAACGAACAAACAACGATAAATAATACAGGTAAAAGAGAAAATAACAATGAACAACCCTATGTAGAAAAACCGCGTAAACAAAATATAGTAAACCTCAAAGAAATACCTAAATATTAAGGATTTTTAATTTTTATTATGTCTTATATAGTGCCGCATTTTGTGGAAACAAAACAAAAGGTTTGGGGACCGTTCACTTTTGCCAATTTTATTATTTTAATAGGAGTTGGCGCTGTTTTAGGTATTTTATGGTTTTTACTTAATAATTTTACTATTTGGTTAATGATTGCTATAATAATAGTGCCTTTAACGCTTGTTTTAATGTTTGTGAAAATTAATGGACAGCCAATAACTAAAATGTCAATATATTTTTTTAAATATTTGTTTTTAAGTAAAAAATATATTTGGCTTGGATCTTCAAAAAAACAAAGCATTGATGAATTTGTTAATATAAAAACATTTCCTAAAAGAATAGCGCAGAAAGAATCAGAAGAAAAAGTTACAAGCGCTTCAGTTAAAAAAGACATAGAACAATTAAGTAAAATGCTTGATAAAGAATAAAGAATAATGAATATAAAGAAATAATTTTTTTATGTTAATTATTTATTGCGTTTATGTTAAACACTAAACAATTTGTTCAAATACAAGAAATAAGAAATGGAGTGGTTATATTAAAAAACGGGGGTTTGCGCGCTGTGCTTATTACATCTTCTATGAATTTTATTCTTAAATCAAATACTGAACAACAAGGAATTGTTAGCGCTTTTAAAGAATTTTTAGATTCAATAGAATGGCCTGTGCAAATAATAGTTAACTCACGCCAAATAAATTTAGATAATTATATAGCTGATTTAGACGAACGCGCTCAAAAACAAGAAAATGAGCTTATGCGTATTCAAATAAGCGAATACTCGGACTTTATCAAAAGTTTAATAAGTATAAGCAATATTATTTCTAAAAATTTTTACATTGTAGTGCCTTATTCTCCGTTAAATTTAAAAAAGGGAGGAATTTTAAAAGGATTATCTTCAAATATTAAAACCAACAGTTATTCAGATTCTATTTTAGAAGAGTATAAAAATCAGCTTTGGCAAAGAGTTAAGCATATTCAAGCAGGACTTAGTAGACTAACATTAAGAGCAGAGCCTCTTAACACTAAAGAATTATTAGAATTATATTATAATTTTTATAACCCAACTCCAAAAACAAAAAAACCATTAAATACAATGAACAGTCAATAATAAATTAAGATTAGTATTTTTAAATCGCATATTTTAACTTGATAAATATGTCTTTGCTAAAAAAATTATTATTTCCTAAAAATAGTCCTATAATTAAAACATTAGAAACACCTACTGAGTATTTTCAAGACTTTGTTGCGCCTTCGGCAATAGAAATCACAACTAATTATATTCAAATCAATAATAGATTTGCTCGCACTATATTTATTTCTGATTATCCTCGTTCTATAAGCGATGGATGGTTAGCGCATTTAATTAACTTGAATGAAACGCTTGATATTTCTATTTTTATTCATCCAACAAACACAGGTGATATTCTTAAAAATTTAACTAAAAATTTAACCCGCATTAAAGCTGAAATATCGGATAAAAGCGAAAAAGGCATAATATCCAGTCCCCTCTTAGAAGCGTCAGAGCGAGAAATGGAGGAAATGCGCGTTATGCTTCAAGAAGGCAGAGAGCGATTTTTTAGATTAGGAATTTACTTTACTCTTTACGCGGAAAGTTTAGAAAAACTTAAAGAATTAGAAGAATACATAGAATCAGTATTTAATAATATTTTAATTAAAACAAGATCTGCTATACTGCAACAAGAAAAAGGAATTAACTCTACACTTCCATTGGGAACAGATGAGTTATATATTACGCAACCCATGAATAGTTCGCCTTTGTCAAGCGCGTTCCCTTTTATTTCAGCAGATTTAACAGATAATAAAGGAATACTTTACGGCATAAATAAGATTAACAACAGCTTAATTATTTTTGATCGTTTTAGCTTGGAAAACGCTAATACAATAGTTATTGGAAAATCAGGAGGAGGCAAAAGCTACGCAACTAAATTAGAAATTCTCCGTTCTTTAATGTTTGACACTGAAATATTTATAATTGACCCTGAAAATGAATACCAATATTTAGCTGAAACAGTTGACGGAGCTTATTTTAAAATAGCGCTAAATTCTCCTCACCATATAAACCCTTTTGATCTAAGGGCGCCTTTGGAAAATGAAACAGCAAAGGATATTATACGGGAAAATATTATTGAAATCGTAGCTATTTTAAAAATTATGTTAGGCGGTTTCACGCCAGAAGAAGACAGTATAATAGACAAGGCAATAAATGACACATACGCGTCGCGCGATATTACTCCTGAAACAGGAATAAAAGATAAAACTCCTCCCACTTTAACTGATTTGCAATCTGTTCTTGATGGAATGGATGGCGGAGAATCATTAGCTAAAAGATTAGAAAAATTCACCAGAGGAAGATTTTCAGGTTTTTTTAATCAGCAAACAAATTTATCAATGGAGCGAAAGCTTATTGTGTTTAATATTCGCGATATGGAAGAAGAACTTCGTCCAATCGCCATGTATATAATTATCAATTATATTTGGAAGCAAATTCGTTTAACTATGAAAAAAAGACTTTTATTTATTGACGAGGCTTGGTGGATGCTTCAACACGAAGAAAGCGCTAATTTTTTGTTTTCAATCGCAAAACGGTGCAGAAAATACTATTTAGGTTTAACCACTATTACTCAAGATGTTACTGATTTTACTAAATCAAAATACGGTGAGCCTATTTTAACCAACTCTTCTATTCAAATGTTATTTAAACAATCTCCTACAACAATTGACCAAACTCAAAAAATATTTGGTTTAACAGACGCTGAAAAAAACATACTTCTTGAAACCAATATAGGCGAAGGACTATTTTTCGCTGGAACAAAGCATGTTTTAATGCAAGTGGAAGCATCGTATTCTGAAAATCAAATAATAACATCAGATCCAGAGGAAATATTAAAAATACAAAAAGCAAAAGAAGAAATGTGAAAACACTAATTTTTCGCTTTTTATATTAACGCTATTAAAAACCAAAATATTATTGATAAATCATTTTTCCAAATTGTATTATCAACAAATCCGTGAACAAGTAAATAAATTAAAATTGTAAGCGCTATAACAGACGATATTTGCGATTTATTGTTAGGAATTTTTTTAAATATACTAAATAAAATCAAAATAAAACCAATAAAACCAATAAAACCTGACATTAACCAAGTGCTAATAAATATATTATGAGAATGCGGAACAGCCCATTCTAGATAAGGATTAAAATTTTCTTGATATTCTAAATATTTATTCTGAAAATCAGCTGGTCCGATACCTAAAATAAAATTATCTTTTATAATTTCAACAGATGATTGCCAAACCATTAAACGCGAAGCAATGGAATTGCGTTCCATTTCCCATGGATTTGTTAATTTAGAAGCAAATGGCAAAACAAGTCCAGCAAAAATTATAATTCCAAATAATATATAATTCGCGTATTTTTTATTAAAAATAAAATTTTTAAAATCCATAAAATAAATTGCCAATATAGCTCCTATATGTGCTCCAGAAGATTTTGTTGTTATTAAATTAAAAACCAAAGAAAAAAGAAATAGCACAAAAACAGAATATTTTATAATATTTAATTTTCTAATTTCAAACCTTAAACCAATAATCATAATCACTGAAACAGCCATTATAATTGAAAGCATATTTGGATGAGGATAAAACGCTTGCAAGCGATTGTCATAAGTTAAAATATCTAAAATAAAATAAATTAAACCTATTGCTGAAATTGCAAATCCAGAAAAAATAAAAACAAAAAAAGCTTTTTTCTTTTCAATTTCATTTTTTAAAACATTTTTTAAAACTATATAAAACAATAAAGGAACAACAAACCAGCTTTTTATTATTCCAAGCGAAGACAAAACATCGTTTGATTTAACTAATGACAATATAAAACCAATAAACAACAAAAAAATTCCAATATATAATAATTTATTATTTATTATTTCTGTTTTTAAATTATAAAATAAATTTCCAAGCAATAATTTTTTTACAATCCATATCAAAAACAATATTATAATCATTAGTTCAAGGGCGTTTGTAGGAATATAAAAAATGTTAAATCGCAATAAATAAGTAGGCGTTAAAAATAGTATAAAATAAATAAAATATATCATAAAAAATTATTGATTATTTCTAACTTTGCTTTGTTCAGTAAGAATTTGTTGAAAACGCTTGTTTTTTCTTATCTCACGATAATTCCTCTAATTTTTTTCCGCTTAAAGCTAAAAATATAACAAGTAAAGGCAATATCCTTGGCGAAAAAATAAGAACCTCTAATTATTTCTAAACTCATTTCATTCGTTAAGAAATAATTGAAAACGCTTGTTTTTTCTTATCTCACGATAATTCCTCTAATTTTTTTCCGCTTAAAGCTAAAAATATAACAAGTAAAGGCAATATCCTTGGCGAAAAAATTGGAAGATCAAACAAGCCGTGAATACTAAACCAAATCAAACTTAAAAATACTGTCATAAATAAACCTTTATTATTAGCGAATATCACTTTTACTCGCGATCGCGAGTAAAAGTGATATAAATTTTTTAACGCAAAAACAAATACAAAAATCCATAAAATTAAACCTATAATTCCCAATTCAGCCGCGATTTGCAGATAAATATTATGCGCGTGAATAGGGCTTCTATATCCTCTTTGTTCTGAAAATAAATCCACTGCTTCTGTATAATTACCAATTCCTACTCCTAAAATGGGATTTTCTTTAATAACATTAAATGCCGTGCTCCAAATCTCTATCCGTTCACTCACTCCTTTATCCTGAAAATCAAAAGAAGAAACTAAGCGTTGACGCACTGGGCCAGCTAAACTAAAAATTAAAAACGAAAAAATAAAAACAACAATTAAAAATTTAAAACTATATAAACTTTTCTTTTTTAACTTTAACTTTTCATTTTTAGTTTTAAACTTTAAATTTACTAGTAATAATATTATTAAAGATATTATTACTCCGAGGTATGCTCCGCGGGAAAAAGCGAAAAGCAATGATAAAATAAGCAAAGCGCCGATTATTTTAAAGTATTTTTCTTTAATCAAAAATGCCCCTGGTATTATAAAGCTTAAATAAAATCCGAAAGTATTTGGATCTGGAAACGATCCTATGCTTCGCATAAAAACAGAATTATCAATATAAACTAACCAATTAGGAGATTGTATCATAGCAGCGATTGCTGATGTTTTGCCAAAGAAGAGAGGATAAAACAAAAACCATTTATTAAAAACAAAGTAAGGACTATAAATAAATTGCAAGCTAAATTGAGATATAGCTACTACTGCCACCCCTGCGCTGCTATAAATTAAAGTTTTAAAAAAAATTCTTAAATCTTTTTTAGTTTGCAAAAACATTTGCGCTACAAAATAAAGCGGCAATATATTTAACAAAAAAATTACTTTTCTAAAAGCAAATGGAAAATTATCTGCCCAAATAAGTGAAAAAACGCTCCATAATAAAAACAAAACTAAAAATATTCCTATTAAATTTCTTTTTCCTAAAAATTTTTCTTGTTTTTGAACAAAAAAACTATAATATAACCAATATACTATTAAAATCGCGATAATAATTCTTCCAGAAGCTAAATCAATGCCAGGCAAAGGATTAAGAGATATTTGATAAGGCAAGTAAGCAATAAGTACAAAAAAGAGTATTTTAAAATATTTAAACATAAATTAGATTTATATATTTAATTTAATTTTCTTTAATTCTCCTGTTAGCCATAATATTCCTATGTAAATTATTATAGATATTCCAATAGTTACTGCTAAATTAAAACTTGTGAAATACAAAAACAAAATAAGCGCAATAGATGATAGGGCTATATAGCGAAGCTCTTTGAAATCTGTTTTTATATTGATGATATTTATTAGATACAAAATTGTTAAAACTACTATAATGCTTTCCGTTACAAAAGTAGTTACTGATGCTCCAATATAAGAAAAATAAGGGATAAGTATAAGATTGGCAATAACATTAAATACCATTCCAGAAAAATAAATCAGAGCTAATTGCTTTTGCTTTCCCAAAGCAATAGCGCTTTGCGCGAATAATTGTCCTAAAAAGATCATAAATATAGCGAGACTTAAAATTTGCAAAACCTGTCCTGATATTAAAAACTCCTTACCTGCGATCAAAGCCATTATATCATCTGCTCTAAAATAAAGCCCTATGGCAATTGGCGTGGCCATTAAAATAAGTATTTTAAATCCATACTGAAAAATGAATTTAAATTTATCTAAGTCTTTATCACTATAAAAAGAAAGCTTGGGCATTAAA
>JBBTYX010000020.1:0-3674 GCA_038078515.1 Patescibacteria group bacterium
TATTCATCATAACCTCTGAAGTTCAAAGGATTTTCTGTTGTGGTGATGTGGACAGGAACCAAAGACAACCACCAACCGATCCTTGTTGCAAAATCAAGAACTGCATCGATTTCATCTATATTATAATTGGAAAGCACGCAACCTAAAGCGCAGATAGAATCTTTTTGCGGAAAAGTATTTGAAACATAAGAAATAGTTTGGATCGCACTCCTCCATGAACCGTCCAGTCCGTTTATATAATCAGATAACTCCTCATCAAGCGAATCGATGCTGACATTTATATCCCTTGCTCCATGCTTTACGCATTCAGCAATTTTTTCTCTCCTATCTATCGATCCAGCAGTCTGCAATCTTACATCAAGCTTTTTCTTTTTGAATATCTTTACGATCTCATCGATATCCGGCCTCAAGAATGGCTCGCCTCCGGTCAAAAGTACCACCCCTGCACCGATCTTTACCAGATTATCGGCAATTTTTTCTATCTTATCGCCTGAAAACGGAGTCAGGTCTGCATTTGCCTCAACAATATTGCACATTTTGCATTTTTGGTTGCAATATTTAGAAATATAAAATTGGATATAAAATGGAGAGTCCTTGGTCAAAACCGCTTTTGCCATCGATAACTTAGTATTGAATGAAAACATATGGATGATTTAACAAATATTAACGTAATTTATAAACAATGAATTTTTTATTTTCAAAAACCGGCTCATATCCAGCCCTATCCAAATAACCCTCCGATGTCTTATCAAAAACAATAAAATCAGCATCCAGCTTTTTTACTTTTTCTATCTCGAGCTTGTCATAGCCATCAAGAGCAAACTCTCTTTTTCCCTCCTGCCTAAAACCCACTTCCTGAAGCCTTTTGTATCCATCCAAATAGAGCGATGGTATATAAGATAGCTGTCCCATGTCATAATAAGTTATATAAGTGCTATTTTTTGTTAAAAATCTAAAGCCAGTAGAAAAGTCCGAATTAAGAAGCGGGACGATAAGCATCTTTCCTTTATAATTTTTCGCCCACTCAATCAATTCACCGAAAGACGGATCTTTTTTATTCCACCCGAAATTTTTATCCGGACTAAAACTGAAATTAAAAAGATTTTCACCGCGCGCAAAATTATAAATTTTATAAAGCTTATTATGATAGCGATAAATGAATAAGAAGGTGCAAATAAAAGCAATCAACAGTATCCCTGAATAAATCAGTTTTTTATTATTTTTCACGCCATCCATATCTCTCTTTAATTTATACAATAATTCATATTTGCTAAAAATTTCTTTTTCAAAATGTATAATTTTTTCCTGGAAAATCATGAATAGCCCAGCCAAAAAAACCAAGGCAGCCGGCATTGTGTAGCCTGGCAAAATCAAGCTAAAAAGCAAAGACAAGGAAACAATCTTAGAAAAAATGCTATTTTTTATGGCCAGCTTGTAAACAATAAATATGATCAAGGCAACAAATAACGGCTTGATCATATAAGTCGATCTCATGGCGGAATAGAGGTAAAAAACTTTTAAATTCTTTATGAAATACAAATTCACCAGCCAGATAAAAACAACTGCAAAGATAGAATATATGACCATCAGAATCTTATCCTGATACTCAATGATCTTGTTTTTAAAGAAAATAAAGATTAAAAAACTAGCAGACAAGGTATATATATAGGCCCTGATAAAATAATCTTCCAGATAAGCATGCCCCCCCTTGATTCCATAAAAAATCTCAAAAAAATCAGCAGTATTGACCGGCATACCCAAATTCTTGTTTAATAAAAAAACATTAGGAATAAAAATCAACAATGAAACCGCCATCAACTTAAAAATCAATCTGTACGCCTGTCTCTTTTTATAGGACTGTAGGATTAAAGTTAAGAAAAATACTGAGAGAAAGAAAACTCCGGCTGCTGGATGAAAATAGGTTGTTAAACTGGCGATAATAATACTCGGCCAATATCTGCCTATTATGAATAAATAAAAAGAGAAAATCTGAAGGTAATAAACGCTGGTCAGCGAAGTCAGATAAAAAAATGGCAAGCTTGTTCCTCCCATCGACAATCTTCCATCGACTAACAATGTAAAAATTATTGACGCAGTCGCTACAACCCTGTTCTTTGTTAAAATATAAAAAATATTATACCATCCCAAGACTAAAAGGATTGTCAGGGGAATTGATAATAAAAAATCATATAAAGGGAAGTTGCTATGATAAAACGGGAAATAAGCAAGCAGTTTATAAAAAAGAAAATTACTGGCCAAGCTTCCATTAACAACTATATCATTCGGAGCAAAGGCTTGATTATCCAAAATCTTTTCCACCATTGCGTACCCATAAGACCCGTCGCCATTAACTACGAATGAATTCATTCCGGCATAGATCAATAAAAAAGTTAAAATAACAAGGGATTCATGTAACCCGGGAAAAACAAAGTTATTTCTAAAAAAGTTAAAAAACTTATTTTTTAGCAATAAAAAGAAATTAAAAAAAGAGTCAGAAAAACTCATCTCAAAATTGCCTCCCTCAAATATTTCCGGAATTTCTTCTTTTATTTTTTTTCCAATCATAAAATAAGATAATCTCCTCTTGCCCCCCCTGATTCCTCCTGAGCTGTATTCATTATCATCAGACTGAGATCTCATCAAATGCGTCAAATGCCAATATTTATTTTTTAAGAATAAACTGTTTTTTTCATTAAAAAAAATTTCTCCTTGCTTATTATATAAAGTATCGGCGCCGTAATCCCCTCCCCATCTTATGCCACTCCTTTTAATAATGCGGGGGGAAAAAAAACCTCTTTGCCCAAACAATCCAAATAAACCGTTTTTATAATAACGATGAAAAATATCGCCCACGCATAAATAAAAGGGCGCAATCAGACATTCCGTTTCAGGTTTTTCATGTATGCTTTTTATCGCCTCCTCAATACCTCTCTCAGTCCAAATTTCATCCCCATCCAAAATCATAAACCAATCCGTAGTTGTACGATCAAGCATCTCCTGCCTTAGCTCCGTATGTCTTTTTTTATCACATTCACCCCTTTCTTCAAAAATTATCTTATCAGGATGCTTCTGTTTCAAGTCTTTGATTTTATCAATAGTCTCATCAGTCGATCCAGTATCAAAAATGATTATTTGATCAACAAAATCAATAACCGATTTTATCGCATACCAGACAAAATTTTCCTCATTTTTAACAAGGCAATGCGCCGTAATGGTGAAATTTTTATCCATCATAAAACCTAAATAAAACTAAAGCCTTGAAAAAAGACTATATCTTAATTATAGGGAGAAAGAGCAATAAAATCAAGCGAAAAAAAATCATCAAAATTGCCTAACTTTAAACAAAAAACAGGATTTAATCCTGTTTTTTTCCGTAAATCCACCTAATTATCTTTCTTTAATCCCCCTTTTTAATGGTTTATGGCTTTGATTTTATTACTATCATATTGTACGTATAAGGCATTTCGCGGCTAATACTCCATCCCATTGCTTCATTTTGGGAGCTGATTACCTTATAGCTATCGCCGGAAAGAAGGTTGTTTGTCTGGCCGCTGCGGAAAGAGCCATAGAAAACCGTTTGTCCGTTATCAGCCGTTAAATCCGGATCATAATGGTTATAGGTCATTGAATCAATGATTATGCCATTTGTGGTTGTCCCTATGGAATTTACGACA
>JBBTYX010000021.1:0-5078 GCA_038078515.1 Patescibacteria group bacterium
AATAATTCCATCATAAATAACTATGCCTTCTTTAACTTCTGAATTTCTTTCTTTAATAATAAAATATGAAATAAATATTAATTATTTACTTCGCTATTAAGAATAAAATAACAAAAATATTAGTAGCTGTCAAGTAAAATTTCTATTCTTTTAATATCAAGCGGTATATGCCTAACCCAAAACGGCCATAAAGCCACATCTACGCTATTTATATTTTCAGTGTTAGAAATAACTTTTCTCGCGTCGCTCTCTTTTTTCCCAGCTAAACTTTGAATTAAATTATCAATATCTATTTTCCAACCAACATCTTGAGTCGCGTTAATATTTAATTTTATAAAATTATTATCATAATCAATTGTGTCTATTGTATAATCAAAATCAACTGTGCTTTTTAACGCTGTTTTATTTTCATTAATTTGGCTTTTAGTTAAACCGTCTATTAAATTTTTTAAATCCTCTTTTTTAATTATAAAAGCTTTTAATTTTAATTTTCCTTTTACAGTATATTCTCCATTATCATTTTTTTTATCTATAAATTCCAAATCAGATAATTCACTCTGCAAACTCTCGTCAATAAGCTCAAATCCAACCAAAACTTGAGAATTAATATCAATTCTCGCTGTGTTTAATAATTCTTTGCTAATTTCCGATCTTACTGATTCGCTGTCTTTATCGGTTAAATCAAAAGAATTACCAATAAATCCTCCGCTTATATTAGCATATCCTTTAGCGTAAATTTTATCGTAATTCGCTGTTCCTTTCCAAGCTGGAATTTTAAACTCGCAAGGAGAAGTTTTAGAGCAATCTAATTTATATTTTTTTCCAGAAACAGCCGCTATAACTTTAATTTCTAAATTTCCTTTTGCAGGTATTTCTATATTGCGAACTGACCAATAAATATTTCCGTTATTTGCCTGAAAACGAGAAGGAATCATTTTTTGAGGAGTTGATAGGTCATTATACACTGTGATTACAGATTCTGCTTTTTTTTCCACATATTTAGCGTCACTAGCTTTAACTTGTCTTTCCGCTGTTTTAACAGATTCTATAATTTGAGCCGACATTTGACGAAGTTCAATATCAATATCGCTTATATCAGCGCGCGCTTCAATTACAGAAGAAAATGAAATTTTTTCTTTAACGCTAAAAACTTTTATTTTAGCTTGAGGCAAATAAAAATATCCCCATATAACCGCTATAATAATAATTATTCCAATAATTATTCTCCAATTTAATAAAAATTTGAGCTTATTATATTTCCTAAAATCGCTTTTCTTTTGAGAAATATATTCATCTTCGTTTTCATATTCTAATTCTTGGCGTATTTCTTGTTTATAAATCTCGCGATCCAATTCTTGCGAAATTTCTTTTTCCGCGTTATCTATTTCATATTCTTTGTTTGTTGTTTGTTGTTTGTTGTTTTCAGTTCTTTTAATCCCGCCTAAATCAAAATATCTTTTTGTAAATTCAATTTCTTTTTCGTCTTCATTAAAGTCTTTTCCTATTTCATCAAGATAAGAATTTTCATTGCCTTCTTCAATATCTTGTTCTTTATTGTTTTCGCGCGAATGAAAAATAGGATTGATTGAATCATCAGTTTTTATTCCAAATTTTTGTATTAAAGATAAATGATCTTGATTTTCTGTAACAATAGAAATATTTTTTTTAAGAAAGCGCGCTTGATTCATTAACAACTCTAAATTATCAGAATTATTAAAAAAATCTGTTTCATTGGGAAAAATAAGTTTTATTTCATTGCTGTCAACTTTTGTTAGTTGATTTATAATTGAAGCAGCTCCCTGATTTTCTTGAATATATAGTTTCATTTAATTTTATTTTAAAATTTAATAATTTTAAAACATAGTTCTCACAAAGCTGTTAATGAGCAAAGCGAATTTAGAGCTTTGTAGAGGTTTTTATTTTAAAATTTATTATTGTTTACTTTTTCTTTTATGTTCATTAATTTCTTTTTCAAATCCTATTTTATCCACAATAAAACCTTTTTCTTTAGCTATATCATCTATAAGTTCAATAGGAAAACCATAAGTGGAATAAAGAAAAAAAGCGTTTTCTCCTTTAAACACATTATTTTCAATGTTTTTTATGTTTTTTTCAAAAATTTTAAGACCAGCTACGAGAGCTTTTCCAAACACATTATACTCTTTATTAAATATTTCTTCAATATGTTTTTTATTTTTTAAAAGCTCGGGATAAACATCTTTGTAAATGTTTCCTATTGTATTGAAAATATCGCCATAAATATTGTAGTCGCTTATTCCTAAAACATTTACATATCGCATAGAACGCCGCAAAACTCTTCTTAAAATATAACCTTGCTTTATATTAGACGGCATAAGTCTTTCCGCCATTAAAAACATAGCGCTTTTTAAATGGTCAGCTATGATTCGTTTCGCTTTTTTGTTGTCTGAATTAGAATATTTATCAACAATTTCTATTATTGGCAAAAATAAATCCGTGTCAAAATTATTTTTCTTGTTTTGAAGAACAGTTGTTAATCTTTCCAAACCCATTCCAGTATCAATCCCCTTTTTTGAAAGCGGATTTAATTTTTTATTTTTATCGCAATTATATTCGTTAAAAACAATGTTCCATATTTCTACTCCGTCAACATAAATTTCTGTTGTTGGACCGCAAGGACCTTGTTCCCCTGTTGGACCCCAAAAATTATCTTCTTTTCCGCAAAATTTTAAATTTTTATTTTTCTCACTAAATCCAAGATTTTCCCATATTTTTGCTGATTCATTGTCACGCTTCACATTATCATCTCCATTAAAAATTGTTATTGTTATTCTAGAATAATTGATTTCAAAATTTTGAGCAATAAGCTCGTAAGCATAATTTATGGCTTCTTTCTTATAATAACCTCCAAAAGAAAAATTTCCAAGCATTTCAAAAAAAGTATTATGTGTTTCATCACCTACTTCATCAATATCAGTAGTGCGAAAACATTTCTGACTTGTAGCTATATTTACAGCTTCTAATTCTTTTTGCGCGTTTTTAACTCCCGTAAAAAAGGGTTTAAATTGTTGCATTCCAGCAGAAGTTAATAATACAGAAGGATCAGTTTTATCAACAAGCGAAGATGAAGGCATTATTTTATGCCCTTTGTTTTTAAAAAAATCCAAAAAAGTTTTTCTAATAGTATTGCTATCCATTATGACAATTATATATTACTATCTTTTTTCCATGTTTTCATTATATCAGCTAAAAACCTAAATGTTTCTGCTTTTGTTATAATTTGGTATAAATTATTATTACTAATAAACCATACTTCAAATGTATCGCCTATAGTTTCATGTTTGCTAAAAAATGAAATTGCTTTATCTCCTGATAATATACCTTCTCTTTTATCTTTTATAACAATATTTGGCAAATCTTGTAATATGCGTTCTTTGGAAATAGGTCCTTGTTCGTCAAATGGAATAATAAAAATTTGTACACTTTTACTGCCATTTTTTTCTTGTATTAAAACTGTGTCGCCATCCTCGTCTTTAAACGCGCCAACTGTTATTGTTATAGGATGTTCAAAAGAAAAACCGTATTGATTATTTATATATATATCGTTTTTTGAAGAGGTTGTTTTTACATTATTTGCTTTTTCTTGTTCTAAACTTGCTTCTTGAAACTCGTCTTGTTGAGCAAAATCAATATAAAGAAAATCATCGGTTATATTATTATCGCCTTTATTAAAAATAAAAAAAATATATAAAACAATAAATGCAATAATTATACTAATAATAACTGTGCGTTTTTTCATATATATTATAAACTACAAATAGCGTCTGCGGGGGCTGAACATGCTAAGTATTATTTAAGACTGCCAAGGTTATAGAGCAATTCTATTTCCTCTGCTGACAGGGCGCGGTTGTAGACGCGAACTTCATCTATTTGGCCGTTGAATCGTCCAAGACCGCCATTAAGACCATAAGCGCCTATTTTAAATGTTTCCTCGCCTGTAGCAGGAAGAGTAGATGCGCCAGAACCATCGGATACTCCATTCAAATACATAATATAGTTGCCAGATGAATCAATTATAATTGCGATATGATACCAAATTCCTGTAGAAAGCGTAGTGTTGGCGGATTTCCATGCGTTTGAATAATAACCGAGTTTAGAATTGTATATTCCAAAAAAGTATCCTTTGTTAGTATCTACATAATTTGCCGTTAACGTATTAGTTCCTGTAATGACATCAGGTTTTACCCAGCCTGCAATCGTAAAATTGCCGTTATTAAATCTCAAATTAGGCTGTGAACCCATATCCACATAATCATCACTTCCGTCAAAGTCCAGAGCTCCACTTCCCACTTTGCCATCAACCCAGTCTGTTAAGGGGTCCATAAGAGTCATTGCGCCATCATTTCCAAATCCGCTTAAATCAACCACATTGGTTCCACCAGCATGAACATCAAAATTCCAGTAGCCGACAAGGCCCGTAGAGAGATTTGGTTTACTTATTTTTGTCCCGGATGTTGCTTTATAAAGCCGATTTATTTCCTCTGCTGACAAGGCGCGGTTGTAAACGCGGACTTCATCTATTTGACCGGTGAATGGAGTGTTACTGTTATCATCACCAATCCAAAGATATGGGCTTGGATTATATGATATATCGCCGGTTCTGTCGCCATCTGTTTGAGCAACGCCATTCACATAAAGTTTATGTATCGCGCCATCATAAACACCGCAAACATGTATCCAACTATTACTTGCAGTGTATGTCCCAATAGATACCGCTGGACTGTTGCCCCAACCAGCTGAAGTCTGTACCCAATAGTCAAACTTATCTGTTGATGGAACATAATTCAATTCATAACCCTGATTATTTATTCCCACAATATTAAGATAAGTAGCTCCTCCGTCTCCTGTTATATCCACCCAAGCGCAAGATGTATTATCTGCAGTTATGAGCGAAGAATCATTCCCAGCATCCACATAATCATTACTTCCGTCAAAGTCCAGAGCTCCACTTCCCACTTTGCCATCCACCCAGTCTGTTAAGGGATCCATAAGAGTCATTGCGCCATCATTTCCAAATCCGCTTAAATCAACCACATTGG
>JBBTYX010000021.1:5178-6852 GCA_038078515.1 Patescibacteria group bacterium
TTCCACCAGCATGAACATCAAAATTCCAGTAGCCGACAAGGCCCGTGTTATTAGGCGCGCGAACAATAGTAGCGGCATACGCATTATTAGCTACTAAGCCCAAAAAAGCTATGATTAGTATTAATATTGTTAGTTTTATTAATTTCATTTTACTAGTTATCAATTTTCAATTTAAAATTCGAAATTTGAATTGAATTTGAAATTAAATAATTTCTTAATTTTTATTAGCAATAGTATGCACTATCTTTGAAAAAATCATAGTTAATTCGTGGCATTCTTGCCATAACTTTTTAATAATTTCTTTGTGCTCTGTGTTTGCTTTAGCAAGTAACTGCAACCAATATTTTGTTTCTTTAGCTTCTTTTTTACAAATATGTATTTTATTTTTAAAGTCTTTTTTTGAACTTGCTCCATTTGCTTCGCAATAATTAGCACCTATACTTGTTGCTGATCTTATTAGTTGTTTAATTAGAGGTAAATTTATTTCATCTTTTCTAATAGATTTTAAAAATACAATAATGTCTTCGCTAAATTTTATTGTTCTATTCTCTAAATCGTATTCTTTTTTCTCTGTTTTATCCATTAAATAATTCAATAATTAAAAATTCATTTCAAATTGAAAATTTCAAATTTCAAATTAATTAGTTGTACTCGTATTCTCAATCACAATTTCTTCTTCAGGAACTTCTACAACTATTACTGGTTCTTCAGTAACAGATTCCTCTACTGCGGTTTCCGTATTTTCTGGTTCGCTAATATTTTGCTCTTCTGTATTTTGTTCGTTGTTCGTTGTTTCAGTAGTTTCAGTAGTTTCCGATGTGATTACTTCGTTATCATTCCCAATTACACTTGAACTTGGATTTGTAATATTGTTACAGTCGCCAAAAATACTTACTAAGTAACCTCCTCGCATTTTAACGCAATATGGGTCGCGCGTTGTTTCATCATAAAGCGTAATACCAGTAGGTCGCTCTACGGATCCCACTGTTAAATCTTCTACTTTGGTAATTGTGTATGTATGCGATGTCATTCCTTCCACTTTTTTGTTAAGAGCTTTTAATCCAGACATTAAGAAAGTGCTCATCTTATAAATATCTATGCCTTTTTTGTCTTTAGATAGTACCTCATCCGGCGCTTCTTCCGCTATAAGTCCCATTCTCAATGGATCGTCTCCTTTTTCTTGATTATACCTGTATTTAGCTGTTTTAGTATCTATAATTTTATTTAATATATTTTCATTGTCTGTTTCATTCAAATACTCTATATCTTTTTTAGCTTCTTTAGTGGATATATTTACAAACGATGTTGCGGCAATGTCGCCTATTACATGCATTTTGTAAGCTGGATTTTCCGTGCCTATACCTATATTGCCATCCAAGTCTATTGTAATTGACGGAGAAGCTGTTTGAGCAGAGGATAAATCTATAATTGACGCTATGTCTTTTATACCTTGAAGCAATTTCATTGTAAGAGAAACATCGTAAGACATTCTTTTGTATCCCTTATTATCTGTTTGTATTAGTTCAGGGAATATTTGTTCTACTTCTTGAGCGATAAGTCCGTAGTTTGTTCCAGCTTGTCCGTTTAGCCAGTCAAATTCATCATTTCGCCATTCAAAAGTAACTGGTCGCAATTGAGCTAAATCGCCAATAGTATTTTGGAATGAGGTAATAT
>JBBTYX010000022.1:0-2616 GCA_038078515.1 Patescibacteria group bacterium
TAAAAGTTTATAAAGTTTAAAGTTATAAACTTTTAACTTTTAACTTACTTATGTCTTTATTTGATGTTTTTCAAAATTTTTTATCTCTTTTAGACTATTGGTGGATAGCTTTTTTTATAGCCGCATTAGTCAGTTTTATTGATATTTGGGGAAGATACTGGCGATTGTGGTTTTTTTATAAAGCAAGAAAAGATTGGATTTTTTTGCGCGTTAATCTTCCAAGAGATAGCGAAAAAACGCCTTTGGCTATGGAGCAAGTGCTTACAGGTATGCATGGTATTGCTAAAAGATATTTTTATTGGTCAGACAGATATATTTGGAAAGAGAGAACAGAAACAATGAGTCTGGAAATAGTTGGAATAGGCGGCAGTATAAATTTTATTATAGGAGCTTCAAAAAAACATGAAGATATGGTTAGGGGAGCTGTTTTCTCGCACTTTGGAGAAGCTGAAATAGACATTGTAAGCGATTACACATATGCTGTGCCAGACGACCCAATTTTAGAACATTGGAATATTGTTGGTTCTGGTTTTAAATTAGATCAAGATTCAATATTTCCAATAAAAACATATGAATCATGGTTATTAAGCGATGAATTAGAAGAAACGCGAAAAAACGATCCTTTGGCAGTGCTTGCTGAAAGTTACAGCGCTTTAAAAGCAGGGGAACAACTTTGGCTTCAATTTGTTATATCGCCCTTGATTAGCACAGAATGGGAAAAATGGCATAAAAGAGCAAGGGCGTTTAGAAAAAACATTGACAGACCTGGAGATGAAAAAGCGAGTATTGGAGAAGAAACTGTTGAAGGAGGTAGGGGATTTTTCCGAGCTCTTATTGGAAAAGAACCATTTGAAAAAAAAGAAGAAAAAATTAAATTTCGTTTTCCATCCACTGTTGATGTTTTGATTATTAAAGCAATTACCTCTAAAATAGAATTGCCTATATTTGAAGTTAGTATGCGAAATATTTATATAACCACAAAAGAAAGTTATAATAAGTATCGTATGAGCTTGTTAGCGGGGTCGCTTAGAATGCACGCAGACAGCACTTCAAATCATTTTGGTATGGATAACAGCGATCGCATAAGGGTAAAATATTTCCCTGAATTTTTTAGAGAATATAGATTAGATTATAAAAAAAGGCGATTGCTTAAACACTATAGAATGCGTTATTTAAAAGAAGGAAAGAATTCGTCTTTTTATTTAAACACAAAAGAATTAGCTTCTGTTTTTCATTTTCCCGGCAGAACTGTTTCAGCTCCCGGTCTTAAAAGAGTGCCATTTAAAACTAGTAAACCTCCTGAAGAATTGCCAACATTATAAAAAAGAATTTTGTTTTTTATTAAAAAAATAAAACAGAATTTAGAATTTTTCTGCTATTCTATATTTTAAATCCAAAATTCATAAAATTAAATAGTACTCTTGCTAAAGCTCGCTACATTTAATTTTATAATCTTGTTGCTATAATAAGTTAAGTAAAAATGTTATCAAACAGCGTATGGTATACAAATCCAAAATTCATAAAATTAAATATGCGCCTCCGCCAATTGAATTACCTATTGCTGGAGTTAATGACCCAAAAGATGTTTGTTTTATTGGTCGGACTAATTATGAAGCGCCATTAGAAGAAAAAAAGTTTATTTTTGGCATTAAACGAAAAGACCGTAAACGTCATATGTATGTTGTTGGAAAATCAGGAGTTGGCAAAACAAAATTTTTAGAGCTTTTAATTAGACAGGATATTGCCTATGGACACGGCTTATGCGTAATTGATCCTCATGGCGATTTAATGGAAGCTATACTTGATTTTATTCCTAAAAACAGAATAAACGATGTTATTGTTATTGACCCTGCTGATATTTTATTTCCAGTATCTTTTAATCCGCTTCAGAATATTTCTGATGATTTAAAACACCAAGTCACTCAAAGTTTAATTGAAGTAATGGAAAGGCAATTCGGCGCTAACTGGACGCCTCGTTTAGAGCATGTTTTTCGTTTTACATCGCTTGCTCTTTTGGATTATCCAGACGCAACAATGCGTGGAATGATTGAGATTTTAACAGACAGAAATTATCGCCAAAAAGTGGTTAATTATATTAAAGACGATATGGTTAAACGTTTTTGGGCAGTAGAATTCGCTGATTGGAGCGAGAAATTTGACACAGAGGCTATTATTCCGCTTGTTAATAAATTAGGACAGTTTCTGTCTAATCCGCTTTTGCGTAATATTTTTGGACAAAAAGAAAATAAAATAGACATAGAATATATAATGAATAACAATAAAATTCTTTTAATTTCTTTGTCAAAAGGAAAACTTGGCGTAGAAAACAGCAGTTTTTTTGGGTCAATGTTTATAACAAAAATTTATCAAGGCGGCATGGCAAGAGCTTCTATTCCAGAGTCAGAACGAATTGAATTTTATTTATATGCTGATGAGTTTCAAAATTTAATAACAACCACTTTTGAAAATTTATTTTCAGAAGCCAGAAAATACGGCGTTAATATGATTGTTGCTCATCAGTATTTAAGCCAGCTTTTGCCAGAGGTTTTAGCAACTGTTTTGGGAAATTCTGGAACAATAGTTATTTTTAGGATTGGAGGCGGCGACGCTGAAAAA
>JBBTYX010000023.1:0-2858 GCA_038078515.1 Patescibacteria group bacterium
ACTCATTTTACTTATTTTGTCTTTTGTTTTAACGCGAACTAATTGCGTTATTAAAATATCAAAAGGATTTTTATAATTAAATATTTTAGCAATGGCGCGCAAGCGCGAAGCGTGACTATGGTGGTCAGCGCCTAAAACAACTATCAGTTTATCAAATCCTCGTTCAAATTTATCTTTATGATAAGCAATGTCCGCCATTAAATAAGTTGGTTTGCCATTTCCGCGAACAATAACTTCGTCTTGAGTATGCCCTAATTCTTTAAGTTTTATCCACAGAGCTTCTTCTTTCATATAAACCAAATTTTTATCTTGAAGCACATTAAGCATTTGTTTAATAGCTCCTGAAGAATATAATTCATCTTCGCTAAAAACATTATCAAATTTTATATTTATCTTATTAAAAAGAATTTTCATATCGGAAAATATAGCGTTTGCCATAATCCTGCCGATTTCACCAGGTTCTTTTTTTAAAACGCTTTCATTTAAAATTTTATTTTTTTTAAGCTCTTTTATTTTTTGTTTTAAATAAACAGAACTATATGTTTTTTCCTTTCCCAAAACAGTTAATCCTAAATTTTCTATTTGCCTGCTTTCTTTAGCATTGTTTAAATAAAATTCTCTTATAACTTTTTGATTTAAGGCTTTCAAAATATTAGAAAGCGCATCTCCCCAAAAACCATTTCGCCCGTTTCCTAATTGAGGAAGTCCAGTAGGGTTTGAAGATAAAAATTCTATATTTATTTTATAATTTTTAATTTTTAACTTTAAACATTTTTCTAATAAAAAATTTTGAAAATGCTTTATCAATTCCTCTTGTTTAATATATAAATTTATAAAGCCGTTTTTGCTTTCTATTTTAGAAAAATATTTTGATTTTTTAAGCTTTTTTATTATTTCTTCTGGATTTTTTTTTGCTTTTAGAGCAATATTCGTAGCAAAATTCGCTCCAGTGTGGATTGGCGCCTTAATAAGCGAAATATTTTTAAGCTTAGTTAATTTTTTAAGCTCAACAATAATTTCCTGTTTTAATGTCATCGCAAACATTGTAATAGAATTTTATGAACAAATCAATATTTAACAATTTATTGAAATCAAACCTCAATAAATTTTTAAAACCCATTAAATAAAGAAAGTTATCCACAAAATAAAAACCGTCAAATTTTCAATTTTTTATAACTTGCGATATTTTATGTTGATAGTTAAAGGAATTATGCTGATTTTTAATAATTTGCATAAGTTTTTAAAAATTCGTGAAATATGATATAATCTATTAAATTGAATAAAGAATAAAAATAGATGAGAAAAGTTTTAATATTGGCAATAGCGATTTTTATTGTTTTTAATCCTGCGCACGCGCAGGCAGGTGTTTTTGATAATTTAAAAAATGAATTTCAAGAAAATTTCTTTATAATTATTAAAAGAGCATTTGTTTCTTTTCCAAATCAAGTTAAAAAAGAAGCAAAAAAGCAAATTAACGATGTAAAAACCGTTATAAATAAAAACAATAAATTAACTGAAATTTTTATAGCTAAATCAGTTGACGCAATTATTGATAATAATAAAAATATACAGTTGAGTTATCAAAAAACAAGAGCAGGATTTTTAGATAATTTTTTTATAATAAAGGAAATTGTTAAACCAATTGATAAAATTAAATCCCGTGTTAGAAATATATTTACAATAAATAACAAACAAGAAAAAATAAACGAAGAGCAAAAATTTCAAGCTAATATAGTAAATGTAATTAAAGCTCAAGAAAACAATAACCAAAAAGAGATAAATCAAACAGTTATAGAACGAGAAGTATTGCCTAAACAAGACCAGCAAAGAATAGCTAATAACGAACAAAGTATTAGATCATTAATTGAACAAATAAATGATTTAAAAAAAAAACAATCTGAAATTATTAGTGCTTCTTCATTTCCAGTTAATGAAGGCGTAATAGAAAAAAATGAAATTGATAAAAAATTTACAGCGCTTGAACAAGAGCTTAAAAATCAAATCAGATTAAGCGCTAATGCCACAACTAATCAAGTAATTCAGGTAATGGCTCCAATTGGAAACAACGAAGGATCTTATAAACTTAATATACAAAATAGTTTAGTTAATCAAGGCTCATTAACGCAAGATGGAGCAGCAACATTTAACGCTCAAGCCACTTTTAATGGTGCTGTATCAATAAATGGCGCTTTAACATCTTTAAACGGCATTACAATTACAGGAATTATAAATGGGAATATAACTGATAATATAACAAATGCTTTTGACATACAGCAGGGTAATAATAATTATATAAACATAAATACCACTGATTTATTAGAAGAAATACAATTTGGCAATACAACAACTAATCCAAATTACACATTTTTAGGAAGCGGAGCTTTATTTATTAACGCAAGTTTGTCAACATCAATTATTCCAACAACAGATAGCTCTATTGATTTAGGTTCCAATGCAAAACAGTTTAATAATATATACGCTCGCAATGTAAACACATCTGGAATAAGCAGTTCTAATCAAGCTGTATTCACATACAATCCATTAACTGAGATTATTGCGAATTCCTCTGTTTTAATAAACCCAACAACTGCGGAAACCAATGAAGCTTTATTAGGAATTGCAATAGCAGGCATAGAAAAATTCCGCGTAGATTCTGAGGGCGATATTATAACTACTGGGGACATTGCTGTTAAAGGAGGCGATATTACATCAACAAGCGCTTTAACTATCACGCCATTAGCAGGCAGTAATTTTAATATTGCTTTAAGCGCTACCGGCGACTTCGCGGTGAATACAAATCAATTATATGTGGATACATCTGCAGGCAACATCGGCATCGGCACAACAGCGCCCACAGC
>JBBTYX010000024.1:0-1556 GCA_038078515.1 Patescibacteria group bacterium
AAAAAAGTCCTTCTTTTATGGTAAGTTCGGACAAGCAAATTTGGTATTGTTTTGGCGCGTGCGGAGAAGGCGGAGATATTTTTAAATTTTTGCAAAAAGCAGAAAGTTTGGAATTTGTAGAAGCGCTTAATGTTTTAGCTGATAAAGCAGGTGTTTTATTATCTAAAATATCTAAAAAAGACACAAGTCATAAAAGTAAAATTTTGGCTATTAATGAGCTTGCAAAAAAGTATTTTGAAAAAGCGCTTTTTCAAACACAAAGCGGTAAAAAGGCATTAGAATATTTAAAAGATAGGGGAATAAATGAAAAAAGCGTTAAAAATTTTAATTTAGGATACGCTCCTAATAATTGGAAAGGTTTAACTAAATTTTTAACTAAAACAGGTTTTAGTAAAGAAGATATTATTGACGCAGGTTTAACAGTTAAGTCTTCAAATGCGGAATATGATAGATTTAGGGCGCGGATTATATTTCCTATTTTTTCTGTTGCTGGGAAAGTAATTGGATTTACTGGACGAACGCTTATTAATGAAGACGCTAAATATATTAATAGTCCGCAAACAGTTATTTATGATAAAAGCAATGTTATTTTTGGACTTCATCAAGCAAAAGGAGATATTATTAAAGAAGACTCGGTTGTTATAGTAGAAGGGAATATTGATGTTGTGATGTCAAATCAATCTGGAGTTTTAAATGTTGTTGCTGTTTCTGGAACAAGTTTAACTGAAGGGCATTTAAAAATATTGCGACGATATACTAAAAATCTTATTTTTTGTTTTGACAGCGATAATGCTGGAATTTTAGCATCTAAGAGAGCAATAGGATTAGCGTATAGATTAGGTTTTAATATTAAAGCATTGGCATTAAAAGTATATAAGGACCCTGCGGATTTAATAAAAGGAAAAGGAGAAAAAGCGTGGCAAAATCTTATAAGTAAATCTGAAAACGCGTTTGAATTTTTATGGGAAATATTAATAAAAGATAAAAATATCAAAGATATAGAAGTTAAAAAAGAAATAATCATTGAATTATTTGAAGTTTTACAATATATTGTAAGTAAGGTTGAAACAAGTTATTGGAAACAAGAAATAAGTAAAAGACTTGAAGCGCGCGAGAGCGATTTGGAAGAAGAATGGGATAATATTATTAAAGGAAAAAAAGTTAAAACAGAATCAATAAAAAATGAAAACAAATTGCCTAAAACATCAAAAGATAGATTAACTTTTGATAAACAACATTTAGTGGCTATATATTTTAAATATTCTAAATTATTTACTGATAATGATATTAAAAGCAAGGTTTATAATATTATTAAAAAAGAATTTAAAAGCTGGCATATTTCAAAAAAAGAATTAAAATTAAAAGCAGAAATAATGTGGCCAGAAAAATATTTAGCTAATAAAGAATTAAATAGAATTATAAATGACTTTAAACATATAGATAGAAAACAAAAGGTTGTTTCATCTTTAGAATTAGAAAATGAATGATAAAAATAAGAACATCTAACAAATTCTAACTTCACTTCGTTCAGTAAGAATTTGTTGAGAACCTTGTTT
>JBBTYX010000025.1:0-3396 GCA_038078515.1 Patescibacteria group bacterium
TATACCTTTTTCTTTATGCCCAGTATGGCCTGTATGGTTTCTTGATTAAGCATTATATTTTAACAATTGTTCATCGCCAAAATTTAGGGCCGATTTTATGGAATTTTCCAAATTTGAATTTTCTAGACGAAAGTCATAATTTCCATCAGCCCAATTGATCAAATGAATTTTTAAAAATAAATCATGCAAGAAACACGATTTGCTTTCAAGATATTTATCAAAAAGATTATCAATAATAAGCAATTCATCAACTTCTTTTGCGTTCTTAATTTTTCTTTCCAGCAAGAAATACCTCTTTTTTACAAAAAAAGAATGGAGCTGTTCTTTTACCGCCAGTATATTTTTTTGAATTTCTTTTCGTTGGTTTTTATCATCAATAAAAAAGTCTCCATTTTTAGAAATTGTGTTTTTAAAATAATTATCAAAATACGCTTCATCGTTATTAAAATACAATTCAATTAAAAAAAATTTAATATTGTCTCTGTTTTTTTTAGGACTTATTTTATATTCAATAAAGTCGATTTCTTTTTTGATATAATATGACGGCTGAGACGGCGTTAAGAGCAACAATCTTTCCTCATTATCAATAGTTTGTTTTTTTTCAAGTTCCGCAAAATATTCATTGTCACAATGATCAATAAATTTCTTAATTTGCGAATTGTAGCCAAAATAAAGCGGTTCAATTTCTAAAGACTTTTTATACAAACTAAGTCCATTTGCCATAATGCAATCTTTATTTAAAGATATGTCGTTTTTATTTTTTAATGTTTCAGTTAAAAACTTTCGTATATTATTTTGCAAATTTATTTTTTCAATATAAATTTCTTTTTGATTATGAAGAAATTTGTCTATGGGCAATGTCTCCGGCGAAACATCATTCCTAACTCCTTGAATTGATTCTCCTAAGATTGACGATTCTTTTTTTGACCTTAACGCATCTTGAAGATTCGGTTTAATGAACTGATCAATTATGCAATCCATCCGCCCGCTAATGTCAGGACTCAAATATTCATAAGGAATATTTATTTTCTGAACAATTTTATCAAGGCTTTCTTGTTCAAAGTTCAAATTTTCTAGCAATAAATCGCTGTTAGTATTGTTTTCAATTTGAGTAAAAAATGCTTCTTTCATGACATTATTCATCTTTAATTGTATAAAAATCAAAATCCTTATTAGAAATACTCATACACCACTTGCCGGCTGGAGGGTTGCAAGTCAATTCAACCAATTCCGGAGAATATTCTTCTTTGCGGTTTGAAAGTGGGTCTGAAACTATAAAGTTATTTTCTTTGTATCCGGTAAAAAGTCGCATATGCAACAATCCGCCCCCCGTAGTGCCATTAACCAAAACAGCCTCGCCGTTTTGAAGCAATTCTCGCAAAAGAGTTTGGTTAATGTCAGAATTGGGATTTTCTTTAAAATGCGAATCTGTTTTGCATTCATTTAGCGCTTGCAGATATTTTTGCCTCCGCAATTCCCAATCATCATTATCAAAGTGTTTTTCTTTATAATCAAACTGTGAATATACTTTTGTATAAAAACCGTCTGATACAGACTTTTTTACTAAATTATATAATTCAACATTTTTTGAGTTCTCCTCACGCAACTCATTATACAAACTGATTTCTTTTCCTTTACTTGGTCGAATTGAATTTTCGTATACATTAGCGGCCATTAAATAGCAAACTATGGAACAAGTGACGGGGTGGCTTTGGCGAGTATGTAAACTTTTTAGTCGATATTCTTTCTCTTTGGCTTGTTTTAGTTCTTGAAATTCAAAATTATGACCTGTTGTTTTTTTTGCATTCGGCAACAATTTTAAGGTGTCTGTAAGGTGAAGTAATAATTTTTGCGCGTTTGAATCTTCAAACAAGTTATATTTTTTATAGTTAGAAAAAATTTTTTCAAATAACAATATATCGTTCAGAGAGACTGAGTAGGAATGCCCTGCGACATTGCTAAAAAAATCATTTATTTTTTTTGTTTTAGATAATAACGCTTCAGTTAGCACCTTTTCTTTTTCCATGGCATTTTCCATTGGATTTAAATTATCGGTAATAAATTTTTCATTCATAGTGGTTATTTTTCATACACTGTGCGTCTCTAGTAAAATTATCAATTAAACTATATGAGGTTGCGACACATCCACCGTTGCACAATTGAATAAAATTGCACCCCGCGCATTTTTCCTTGACCATACCACTGACATGTTTAAAAGTTTGGATATATTTTATTAAATTAAAATTTTTAATGTTAAAACCAGTTTCAAATTGCGGTATCCGAGCACATAGTTTAATTTTTCCATCAGGAAAAATGGCTAATCCGCCATTCGGAATTATACAGCCACGCATTACGTTTTGATCAATATCAACAATATCGGACGGTTTATTTATAATTGACTCCACCAAAGGATCATCTGTTATAAACAAGAAAAATTCTTTTTTCAATCTCTTGATTGCCTTGACTAATTCTTGGCGACTTAACATGTATTTACGATCCCCCGCAGACTGCGGACAAAATCTATCAACACCAACCAAGATTCCCGGATTAATTTCTTGTATTTTTTTTGCAATTTCTACTTGCTGATTCATGTCATTATTTTTTGCCAACATTACTTTTACAACTGTTTTAATGTTGTTTTCTTTCAAAAATTTAACATCATCAATCCTTGAACTAATTACATCTATATTAACTTGTATTGCATCTAGCTTATCTTTTAACGCTAAGACAATTTTATAGGCTTTTTTGTGCCACAAAGTATTAACCATTAATGAAATACTGCCAACTGATGGAATATGGTAAATATCTTGGCAAATCTGATCTATTTTTGGATGAAAAAACAAATCACCGCCCGTTAAATTGATGTGTAAGTTAAATTTGTGCCTTTTAGCCAATAAATTTAAATTGGCTAAAAACTTTTTCACATGCTCAGTATTAATATAACTATCTTTGATATTGCGCAAATAACAATAAGAACACCCTAAAAAACATTTTTTATTTAGATGTATTTGGACCACAAAAGGATTGGCTATGTAAATTTCTTGTACTTTATTCATCTGAAAACATGAAATCACACTGACTCCCTATTGAAATGTCGGATTCTATTTATCCTTGCAAGTAGGCTGGCAAAGATTGCAAGCTTCATTTTTAATAATCTTAATTACGATTTTCTTATTTACGCGAATATTTTTCTTTTTCATATTTTTGATTATTGTGTTTTTATCCTATAAATTTCGACCTATTCTTAACTTGCCATTATTTAAAGCATATTTTAACGGGAATTGCAAGGAAAAAGCTGGCACTTGACTTAGGCGGGAATTTAAAAAAAATTTCATTTAAGTCCGTAAATTGATTGCATTATTTCATTTGAAGCCTCGTCTAAAGACAAATTTTCCA
>JBBTYX010000026.1:0-2429 GCA_038078515.1 Patescibacteria group bacterium
GAATAGCAAAACCTATACTTTGCGCTCCCTGCGCTATAGCTGTATTTACACCAATAACCTCTCCATTTAAATTAAGCAATGGTCCGCCTGAATTACCTGGATTGATAGCAGTGTCTGTTTGAATAATGCCAGATAGATTTTCGCTTTGCCCAAATTTAATTGAAGCTGTTATTGAACGTGAAAGCCCGGAAATAATACCGCGCGACACAGTATTAGAAAATTCGCCCAAAGCATTTCCAATCGCAATAACTGTTTGTCCTAATTTTATTTTAGAATAATCGCCCAAAGGCAAAACAGGAAATTCTTTATCTGATTCCTTAATCTTCATAATAGCCAAATCATTTACTGGATCCCGAGCAACAACTGTGGCTTCGTACTTATCGCCATTATTTAGAATAATCGTATATTCCGCGTTTTCACTTGAAACAACATGCTTATTAGTAATAACTATTCCATCAGATTTAATTATAAAACCTGTTCCAGCTCCTGTTTGCTTTTTTTCAACTCCGTTTTGTTTTTGATTAGGAATACCAAAATCAAAAAAATTATTATTGCCAAAAAACTCTTTAAAAAATGGATTATTTTCAAACGGATTTCTATTAAAAGTCTCATATATAGGAACATCTTCGCTAACAACAACACTAACAACAGAATTAATTGATCTGTTAACAACATCTATAATTATATTTTCTATTGAGTCAGTTATTCTAGTAGGAAGCGCTTTTACATTATTTTCTTGTTTTTGAAATAAATTTTTGCCGAATTTAAAATTCGGAATAAATATATCGCTTCTTATGGGCTTTATTTGCTGTCCAAGATTATAACCTATAAATACAGTTAAAATTGCTACAACAATTATTAAAATTAAAGTTTTTATAGTAAATTTTAACATAAATTATAGTTATAAAGTTAAAAGTTCAAAAGTTTTTAAAGTATCTACTTTATAACTTTCTACTTTATGAACTTTTTAACTTCTTAATTATTTTCTCTAACTTATCAAGCGTGTATTCTATATCTTTTTCCGTAGTATATTTCCCTAAACTAAATCTAATAAAAGATGTGGCATCTTGTTGCGAATATCCAAGAGCAAGTATTACATAAGAAGATTCAACTCCCTTTGCCTGACAAGCTGAACCCGTTGAAACAGCGATACCTGCTTGATCAAGAGCTATTAGCATTATTTGAGATTCAATACTTTGGAAAATTAATGATAAATTATTAGGAATTTTTTCTTCAATTGAGCCAACTATTTTAATTTTCGGATATATTTTTATAATACCATTTGTTAATTTGTCACGCAAATTTTTAATTTTTACGATTTGTAATTTGTAATTCGTAATTTGTAATTCTTGAATAGCTTTTGCAAATCCTATAATTCCAGGGACATTTAATGTTCCAGATCGCAATCCTTGCTCTTGTCCGCCTCCATAAAATAGCGGTTTTAATGAAATGTTTTTTTTTGTTATCAAGGCGCCGATTCCTTTTGGTCCGTATATTTTATGAGCGCTTACAGAAATAGCGTCAACAAATAATTTATCTAAATCGCAATCTAAATAACTAATCGCTTGAGTTACATGAGAATGAAAAACTAATTCTTTAACTATTTTTTTATGCTTATTAACAATATATCCTATTTCTTTTAAAGGTTGTATTACTCCTATTTCATTATTAACATATCCAATAGTAATTAAACTTGTATTTTCTCGCAAAGAATTTTCCACATCCTTGGGATTTATAATTCCTTCTTTATTTGGCTTAATATAAGTAGCTTCAATTTTACCTTGTTTTTCCAAATATTTAATTGGCTCTAATACGGACTTATGCTCAATAGTCGTGGTAATTATATGAGGAATACTTTTTTTGTTCCATAAACTGTTCACGGAACAAGCAGAATAAATTATCCAATTATTAGCTTCTGTTGCTCCGCTTGTAAAAAAAACACCTAGATAATCAACTCCAAAAAAATTTGCTATTTCTTCTCGCGCATTATCTACAGCAATTTCTGCTTCTCTTCCAAAAGAATGCAAACTTCCAGTATTGCCAAAATTTACGCCAAAAAAAGGCTCCATTGCTTTATAAACAGCTTTATCAACAGGAGTTGTTGCCGCATAATCTAAATATACTTTCATAGGTTTCGCTTTTTAAATTCTTCATCAACAATTTCTTTTGCAACTCTTTTTGCAACGCGCTCCATCATATCTTCCATCATTTTCTGACTTTCTTTTGCCTGTTCCATAAGTTCTTCCATTTGATCTTTATCCATTCCCTTAAGCATATTAGCAGCCATTTTAGCTTGTTTTATTTTATCAAATATTCCCATATAAAATTTAAAGAAATATTTTAACAAAACAAGGTTCTCCTAAAATTGTTATTGAACGAAGTGAAATTACAATTTTAGAGAGGTTCTTATTTTATCAAATATTCCCATA
>JBBTYX010000027.1:0-2932 GCA_038078515.1 Patescibacteria group bacterium
AATAATTTGACTATTGAATTAGTGAAAAACATAAAATTGTGTAATTAAATAAAACACTTTCTTGAGACACAATAGCAATATTTTGTCTGAGCGATTTTAATGTGGTTGTTTTAATATCAATTCCATCAATTAATATTTGCCCTTTTTGTATATCATAAAAACGAGGCAAAAGCTGAACAATAAGAGTTGATTTGCCTCCGCCAGAACTGCCAACAAAAGCCACTTTTTCTCCTGCTTTTATATTTAAATTAAAATCATCTATAATATTTTGGTTATGATACGCAAAAGAAACATTTTTATATAAAATATCCCCTTTTACTTTTCCTAAAACTTTTGAATTTTCTATTTCATTAATTTCTGATTCCTCTTTTAAAATTTTTATTATTTCTTTTTGATCTGTGATTGACTTTTTAATATTTCTATACGCATATGATAATCCATCCATTAAACCTGCCATATTGCTTAAATAAGCTCCCACAAGAACAATATCTCCAATTGTAAATATATTGTCAATAACATTTAAAACAGATAAATATAATATAAAAATACTGCCTAAAATAAAAATTGTTTCTTGACCTCCAAGCATTAATGGTCCATATATCCATGCTTTTTTGCCTTTTTTTACCCATTCATTTAACTTCTCCGCATATCTTGTGTTTTCGTAATTTTCATTAGCAAAGTATTTTACTGTTTCATAATTTATTAAACTATCAGCCGCAATTCCATGAACATTATCATCAGCTTTATTTTCTTCATAAATAAATTTCTGTTGATAGTTAATTAAAATAACAGACCAAATCATAGATAAAGATATTACAGCTATTGTTATAATGCTTATTCTCCAATCAAAATATATTAAAAGCAGGGCAAAAAATACTACTTTCCCAATAATTGGCAAAACATTAAAAAATAAATTCTCTATAATTATCTCCAAAGCATTAATTCCTCTAGTCATTTTTTTTAAAATACTGCCTGTTTTTTTATTTGAATGAAAACGCATTGATAATTTATGCAAACGCGCGAAAATTGCTTCTGAAAATTTTGCTTGCATATCATATTCAAATCTAAGCATAACAAATAAAGAAGCGCTAAAAATCCAACTATTCAATAAGTTTATAATTAGATAAAATAACAAAATATATAATATTTCTGGTAAAAATTCAGTAAAATTTATATTTTTACCAATAAAAACAGTTATTTTGTCAATAAAAATCTTATAAACATAAAATTCACCTATTCCTAAAATAGATGAAACAGCAATGCCAAAAAATATTAAAAACACCATCCATTTATAATAACGAGCGTATTCCCAAATATTTTTAAACACATCAAGTGTTGTTATTTGGGGTTTTTCTTGTTGTTTTTCTTCCATATTTTTATTTTTTATTAAAAAATTAGAATAAGTGTATGTTTTTTTCAGGCGCTATTAATTTATTACCTTTTTTGATTTTTAAAATCATATTTGTTTTTTCTGGCATAACCGCTTCTAAAAGCTCTGCTACATTAAATAAAATATTAAAACTATTTTTTAATATTTCTTTATTTTTTTCTTTATTTTTTTCCTGCCATGGCTTTGTTTTATCTAAATAAACATTAAGAAAGTTAAGAAGTTTTTGCGTTTCCTGTATGGCGCTTGCTATGTTTATATTATCTATTTGAGTATTAAAATTTTTTTTTATTTTATTTATTACTGCTTTTATGTTTTTAGACACGGAAAAATTAAACTCTTTAATTTTATTTTTTTGAGCTAAAACTATAAGACGAGAAAATGAATTTCCAATGTTATTTTTTAAATCGCTTTTATAACGATTTTCTAATTTTCCCCATGATATATCAGTATCTTTATCAGATGTGATTTCAGCTAAAACAACATAGCGCGCTCCATCAACTCCGAATTTATCAAAAAGCTCTTCTGGAGTAATAACATTTCCCAATGTTTTGCTCATTTTCTGTTCATTTATTGTAAAAAACCCGTGAGCAAATATTTTTTTAGGCAAATCAAGTTTAACAGCCAAAAGCAGCGCTGGCCAAATAATAGCGTGAAATTTTAATATATCTTTAGCAATTAAATGAATATCAGCTGGCCAATATTTTTGTAACTTGTAATTTGTGACTTGTTGCTTGTCCCATGGATAATCAAGAACAGTTAAATAATTTATCAAAGCTTCTATCCAAACATAGATAATTTGACTCTTATCCCATGGAAGCGGTATTCCCCATTTTACTGATTCTCTGGAAATTGAAATATCTTTTAATCCTTGTTTTAAAAATCCCAAAACTTCTTTTTTTCTTGATTCAGGTTCTATTTTTAATTTATCGTTTTTTATCAATAAAATAAGCTTTTTTTCAAAAACGCTTAATTTAAAAAACCAGTTTTTTTCTTTAATTTTTTCTGGTTTTTTATTGTGATTAGGACAAAATCCAACTTCATTTAAATCGCTTTTTTGAATAAAAGATTCACATCCTTCGCAATATAGTCCGTTATAAATTCCTTGATATAAATAACTGTTTTTTTTAAGATCTTGTAAAAATCGTGTTACTCCTTTTTTATGTCTGTTTTCTGTTGTACGAATAAAATCGCTATAATTTATGTTTGATCTATTCCAAGCGTCTTTAAATTGTTGTGAAATTTTATCAACAAATTCCTGAGGATTTTGTTTATTTATTATTGCTGCGTTAGCAATTTTACTTCCATGCTCATCTGTTCCAACAGAAAAAAATGTATTAAAACCCCGAGCTTTTTTATTGCGCGCTAAAACATCGCCCAAAACAGTGGTATAAAAATGTCCTAAGTGCGGTTTATCATTAACATAATAAAGAGGCGTTGTTATAAAAACCTTTGCTTTGCTCAGAACTTTGTTTCTCGCTTTGCTCGAAATAAAAACCTTTGCTTTGCTCAGAACTTTGTTTCTCGCTTTGCTCGAAATAAAAA
>JBBTYX010000027.1:3032-9564 GCA_038078515.1 Patescibacteria group bacterium
ATAAAAACCTTTGCTTTGCTCAGAACTTTGTTTCTCGCTTTGCTCGAAATAAAAAAATTTGCGTTTTTCTCTTGCATAATTCATAATTTTAAGCTATATTAGCTACAAATGCAACTTATTAAACATTTTTATAATGAATAATCAAATTAAATCGCAAATTATTCCCACTGTTATTGAAAGAGATAAAAACGGACCTTCTGGCGTGTATGATATTTATTCTCGTCTTTTAGAAGATAGAATTATTTTTTTAGGGGGTATGATTAATGACTCTGTTGCTAATACTATTATCGCTCAAATGCTTTTTTTAGAAAGCAAAGATAATAAAAAAGATATTAGACTTTATATAAATACTCAGGGCGGACTTGTAACTTCTGGACTTGCTATTTACGATACCATACAATTTGTTAAATGCGATGTAAGCACTATATGTGTTGGCATAGCAGCATCTATGGGCGCGGTTATTTTAGCGTCTGGAACTAAGGGAAAAAGATTTATATTGCCTAATTCAGAGGTAATGCTTCATCAGGTTATGGGAGGGGCGCAAGGACAAGCAGTTGATATAGAAATATCTGCGCGCCATATTATTAAAATAAAAGAACAAATTAATAAAATTTTAAGTAAACATACAGGACAAAAATTGCAGAAAATAGAAAAAGACACTGATCGCGATTTTTATTTAGGAGCTAAAGAAGCTAAAGATTACGGATTAGTTGATAAAATTGTTTCTTGAGTAAAATCTTTGGGAACTTTTTCTTCAGACAATAATTTAGATAAAAGAGAAGCACCAGTCATAACAGCTGGTTTTTTTATATTAAAAAGCTCTAAAATAGTTGGCGCAACATCAGCAATTTGCCCAATAGGATCTTTTTTCTCTTTAAGAATATCCACTTGACTTTTAGTGGTTTTAAAATTCTTGTTAATCAAAATAAATGGAACATTATTTCTTGAATGTTCTGTTAATTTATTTCCAGTAAAAGGATCTATCATTTTTTCAGCATTGCCATGGTCTCCTGTAACAATCATAATTTTTTGCTCATCTTGTTCTACCTCATTTACTATTTCTTTTAGTAATTTATCAACATATTCAATTGATTTAACTGTCGCGCCAAAATCGCCAGTATGTCCTAAAAGATCAAAATTAGCTATATTAGCAACTATAAAATCGTATTTATTTTCTTTAATCGCGTTTATAATTTTTTCTATAATTTCATATGTTTTTAATTCTGGTTTGTCAGCAAAATTATAAACATCAAATGAAGGAATTAAAATCCAATCTTCGTTTTCAAATTTAGATTCATAAAAACCATTAAAAAAATAAGTTATGTGAGCGTATTTTTCTGTTTCAGCAATGTGAAGCTGTGTTTTGCCAGAATCAGACAATACTTGCGCTAAACATTCTTTTACTTCTGGCGGATTAAAAGCTATATCCATTGGCAAGCCTCTTTCATATTCAGAAAAACCAACAAATACTATTTCTTTAGGCACTTCTGGTTTAAAAGTAACTTTATTAGGCGTAACAAAACTGCGAGTTATTTGTCTTGCTCTATCTTCTCTATAATTAAAAAATATAACGCTATCATAAGGATTTACAGTGCCATTTGGAACTCCATTTTTATCAGTTACAACTATTGCTGGCATATTATTGTCATTAAATCCGCGAATATACATTTCTCTAACAGCTGCTTCTGGGTCAATTGTTTGCAAGCCATTTCCTTTAACAATTAGTTCAAAAGCGCTTTTAGTGCGGTCCCAATTATAATCTCTATCCATAGCATAGAGCCTTCCAATAACGCTTGCTATTTCTCCTGTGCCTGTTTCTTTAAGGCGAATATTAATATGTCTAATTAAATTAGCTCCTTCAAATGGGGCGCTATCTTTTCCATCAACAAAAATATGAAGTTTGGTATATTTGCCTAAATTATATTGCCTTGCAAGTTCAAGAAGTCCGTATAAATGATCAATGTAACTATGCGCTGATCCAGTGCCTAAAAGACCCATTAAATGTAAGTTTGAACCGTGTTTTTTAACATTTTTAATTGCTTTAACTAAAGCCTCATTTTTAAAAAAGCTTTTATCGCGAATACTCTCTATTATTCGCGGCATATATTGATAAATAATACGTCCAGAACCCAAAATCAAATGTCCTACTTCAGAATTACCAGCCTCTGATTCGCTTAATCCAGCAGCTAAACCAGCAGCTTTTAAAGTACTAAATGGATAATTTTCTATCAAATAATCAAGCGTTGGAGTTTTAGCAAATGAAACAGCATTTCCCTGCTCTTTTAGAGATATTCCAAATCCATCTAATATAAGTAAAATTATCTTAGTTTCCATTAAAATAATTTTAACATAAAATTATAAAAATTTATATATTTTTTTGCAATAACTGATAATCGGTAACCGAGTTACCGATATAACCGAGTTACCGATATAGAATTACCGATAATAAACTATCTGTTGGCAGGTTTTCTATATTGCAGGGCTTCGCGAATATGATTTGCTGAAATTTTTTCTTCTCCTTCTAAATCAGCTATTGTGCGGGCTACTTTTATTATTTTATGATAACCGCGCATTGAAATTCCTAAATTATCCACCGCGTTTTGTAAAATACTATTTGACTCATTATCAAGCAAACATAAATATTTAATTTCTTTTGGCGTCATAGAGGAATTAACGCGCGATATTCCTAATCTTTTTTCCTGTATTTTGCGAACGCGTTCAACTTTTTCCCTAATTTTATCAATAATCTGCTTGTCAGAATTTTCATTTTTAATGTCTTTTGCAATGTCCTTATGTTTAACGCGAGAAACTTTAATCCAAATATCCATTCTATCTAAAATAGGTCCTGATAGTTTTCTATTATAGCGATTAAGTTCCGCGATAGTACAAATGCAAGGCTCTTTTTCGTCATCTCTCCATCCGCATGGACAAGGATTAGCCGCTCCCACAAAAACAAAATCAGCTGGCATTGTTATTGAATAATTAGCGCGCGTAACTTGAATTTTTTTATCTTCTAAAGGCTGCCTAAGCGCTTCTAAAACATCTCGCCTAAATTCTGGCAATTCGTCAAAAAACAAAACTCCTTTATGCGCTAAAGTAATTTGTCCTGGCTTCATTGTATTTCCTCCTCCTATAATTGAAGCAGTTGAAGCGCTGTGATGCGGAGCAATAAAAGGCCGAGAAATATTTAACGAGCTTAAAATTCCATTACTGCTTAGAATTTTAATTATTTCTAAATATTCTTCTTTTGATAAATTGGGCATTATTTCTGGCAGAGCTTTAGCTAATATGCTTTTACCAGCTCCTGGAGGTCCAACCATAAAAATATTATGCCCTCCTGACGCTGCTATAGTAAGAGCGCGTTTAGCTAAGTGCTGACCCTCAATATCAAGAAGAGTAAAATTTTTCTCTATTTTATTAAATTTTATTTCTGGAGCGTTATAATGTTTAATTTCCCCTTGATTTTTTTGTTTTAACTTTTCTACTAATTCTCGCAAATCATTTGCCGGGAATATATCCACCTTATTATTAAGCGACGCCTCTAAAGCATTGCCATTGGGCAAAAATAACGATTTTATTCCCAATTGTATCGCTAAAAAAGAAATTAAAATAGCTCCTTTGACATCTCTTAAACGCCCGTCTAAAGATAATTCTCCAATAAAAATAGATGAAGAAGTATTCTCATCTATTTGTTCAGTTGCAATTAATATACCAAGAGCAATAGCAACATCAAAAATTGGTCCTTGCTTTTTTAAATCAGCCGGAGCTAAATTTATAGTAATACGTTTATTAAACTGGCTAGGAGGTTTAAAACCGCTATTTTTCAAAGCAGCGCTAACTCGTTCTTTAGACTCTTTTACTGCTTCGTCTGGAAGGCCAACAATAGTAAAAGATCTAAGCCCGGACTCTAAATCAACTTCAACTTCTACTAATCTTGCTTCTAAGCCAATAACTGTTGCTGTTAAAATTCTACTTTGCATTTTCCATTAAATTTATTCTGTCTATAACTTCATGCATTGTTTCCATTGATCCCGCTACAATGAAAATATTGTTTTTAAAACCGTAATCAATAGATATATAATTATCAAAATTTATAAACCTAATATCTACTCCTTGATAAATACTGTTATTAAATCCTTGGGTTTTTGATTTAGAAAGAATATTGCCAGTATATTCAGAAAATATTTGATTATTTAAACTAAGAATAATGTTTTCTATTTTATTAAAATAATCTTTAATTAAAGAGTCTTTAATTACTTCTATGGCTAAACCAAATCGCGCGCCGTTTAATGAATCATAATAAAATAAAGTGTAATTATCTGTATTAAAATAAGAATCTAATTCAATTTCATTTATATTTAATAGAGAAGCTAATTTATTTAATGATAATTTTTCATTATTATTAGTTAAATAGAGATTAATAACATCTCCTTGCTCGCTTAAATCAGTGGATTGATTTATAATTTCGCGCAATTGACTTAAAAAGTCAATTCTTGTCATATTATCTTCAATATTTACTGTTAAATTTTGATCTATTGGAAATAATGGCTGTTCAAATTTTATTTCTGTATTTTCTGCCTTATTATCAATCTCTTCTGTTATAGGAACTTTTTCTTGTTCTGGCGTTATATCATTTCCATTTCCAGAGAAAATATAAACTATTGCTATAACAATTAGTCCAATTATTAAAACACTTCCAAAACCAATTATAAAAGAAGCGAGTCTTCTAAACTTATTTTGCTCTGAATTTATTATACCATCTTCTTCTCTAATAATATTTTTAGATAAATCTCTTTCATTATTTTCATTATTTTCTATTTGTTCTGGAATTATTTCATCTGGAATACTGCCTATACTGCCTATATTATCGTAAAGCGGTTTTTTTTCTAATTTTGCGTCTGTGTCTATTTGTTCGTCTTGCGATTCATCTACTATATTATCGCTCATAGTCTCTATTTTATAGTCTTTTTTTATATCTTCTATTTTTTCTTGTTCATTATTTTGTTTATCATTAAAATTTTCCATATTTATTATTGTTCTCTTTACAGGCTATATATCAGTCTGTAAAGGAGCTAATTTAATAATTTTAATTTGATTTTTCCACTTGGGTCAACCCCTATAACTTTTACCTCTACTTCTTGTCCTTCTTTTAAAACATCGTGAACAGTTTTTACAAATGTATTTCCCATTTGCGATACATGAATTAATCCGTCTCTGCCCGGCGATAATTCCACAAAAGCTCCAAAATCAACAATAGTTACGACTTTTCCTTTTATAACATCACCTTCTTTAAATTCTTTAACTAAGTTTTCCACAATTTTCTTTGCTTCTTCGCCAGATTCTTTATTTTCAGATGTTATAAAAACACTGCCATCATCTTCTATATCTATTTTAACTCCTGTGCTATCAATTATTTCATTGATAGTTTTACCGCCAGAACCAATTACCATTCCAATCTTTTTTGGATCTATTTTTAGTATTATAACACGAGGCGCAAATTTTGATAAGTCTTCACGAGGAGCATTTATCACTTTTTTCATTTCTTTTATTATAAACAAACGCATTTTTTTAGCTCGCTCTAAAGCTTCCTTAAGAACTTTTATAGGCAATCCTTCAATCTTGATATCTAATTGCATTGCTGTTATGCCTTTTTCTGTTCCAGCTACTTTAAAATCCATATGACCGCTTCCATCTTCAATACCAGAAATATCTGTTAAAAGTTTATAATTATCTTCACTTTCATAAACAAGTCCAATAGAAATTCCAGCTACTGGACTTTTAATTGGCACGCCTGCATCCATTAAAGCAAGAGTTGATGAACAAGTAGACGCCATAGAAGTAGAGCCATTAGATGAAAGTATTTCACTTACTGTTCTAATTGTGTATGGAAAAACATCAGAATTCGGAATTACTGGTTTAAGCGCTTTTTCAGCTAAGGCTCCGTGCCCAATATCTCTTCTTGAAGGACCTCTAAGCGGACTCGCTTCTCCAACTGAAAAAGGAGGAAAATTATAATTATGCATATATCGCTTTTTTTCTTGAATTTCCATTCCCTCTATTAATTTTTCATCTCCAGGAGAACCTAATGTAACTATATTTAAAGATTTAGTCATACCCCTTGTAAATAATCCGCTTCCATGCGTGCGTGGCAATAAACCTGTTTCAAAAGAAATAGGACGAATTTCATCAATAGCTCTTCCATCTGGACGAATCTCTTTTTCTAAAATATTATTTTTAATTAAATTATCTTTTAATTTATTTAATATATTAAAAGCGTCTTTTAATTTATCAGCCCCAAATTTATCTTTAATTTCTTCTGCCACAAAATTAAACAGCTCATCAAGTTTAGTATTTAACTCTTTTTTGTCTTTTTGAAAAAGAGCTTGTTCTAATTTAAAACCTGCTAATTTTTTTACTTCTTTTTCTAAATCTTTATCAACTTCTTTTTTAATAACTTGCATTTTTGAAGCTCCAACCTCTTTTGCGATATTTTTTTGAAAATCGCATATTTGTTTAATAATTTTTACGCCTT
>JBBTYX010000028.1:0-2416 GCA_038078515.1 Patescibacteria group bacterium
GCCTATCAATACTGGATCAGGCAATTTACTTTTTCTTATAGCAATAACTGCGTCACTAATAATTTTAGGAGTATATCTAATAATATTATTTTTGTCCGCCAAAGCTTTAGCGTCGGCGGATTCTTTTAAATATTCCCGCAAAATTTTATAATTTATATTTTTCTTTTCTATTTTGCTTAATTTCAAAACAACAGCCGAAATAAAATATTTTCCTTTGAATTTATTTTTAAAAACACTATCACGATAGCCGAATTCGCATTCTTCTTTTTTAAAAACTCTTTTTTCCCCTATTTCTATTTCATATGCTTCAACGTTTTCTAATATATCTTTAAGTTCTACCCCGTATGCCCCGATATTTTGTATAGGCGCAGCACCAACAGTTCCCGGAATAAGTGATAAATTTTCAATACCCCAATAATTTTTATTTACCGCAAACGTGACTAAATCGTGCCATATTTCGCCACCCATAGATCTTATAAAAACATATTCTAAATTCTCCTCCAAAATTTCAATTCCTTTTAGTTTGTTTAAAACAACAATCCCGTTAAAATCTTTTGTAAATAAAATATTACTGCCTCCGCCTAAAAATAATTTCTCATTATTTTTAAAAATAGAATTTTCAAAAAGTTCTTTTAAATCAGTTTCATTGTTTATTTCTATGAAAAACTTAGTATAGGATGAAATACCAAAAGTATTTAATTTAGTTAAATTATAATTTTTGTAAATTTCCATAATATTTATATTGTAACAAAACTCTGTATTATTATTTATTATGTGAAAATTTCTTTCTCTAATTTTTTTTCTATCTCTTCTTCACTAATTGGTTTAAGCATTCTTTTTAATTCTGGGTCCTGAGATAAATCTATGCCTTGTTTATCTAAAAGTATTGCCAACATTTTAATAAGTTTAGTGATTTCCCTTCCAACCACAAGATTAACTTGTAAATCAGTTTCTTCTCGAAGATCATCAACTTTTTCTGTTCTATTTTGAGAAATAAGTACAAATGTTGCAAGAATAATCGCCTCCAAAGAAACAACCATTGTTAAAAGATTAAAAGGAAAAGGATCAAAAACTGGAATCACTTTCATTATATTTGTATTGACAAGTATCCAAAAAAGAAATATGAGTACATTTATAATTAAAAAGGTTATGCTTCCAAAACTTGAAGTCATCCAATCTGCAATTCTTTCACTTATCGTCCTCCTAGCATCAGCCTTGGTTTTAATACTGTGAAATATTTTTCTTCTTGACTCATCGTTTTCGCCAAATAATAATTTTAGAAAAGAAATGTGATTTTGTGACATAGTTTTATATTATTATAAATTACTCCTTAAGTATACTTATATTCCCATTTTTATACAATCGAATGTACAGTTAACCATATGACAAACAAAAAACAAAGTTCGTGAAAAGACTTACGCACTCGCTCTTTCTAGACGATCCATAATAGCTACACCGAGACCAACTTCAGGAAAAGATTGGCACAAAATCAGGTCAACTTTATGTGTGTCAAAAAATCGCAAAGCGTTATAAAGATTTTTAGATATTTCTTCTAAATTATTTTCATCTCCCAAAATAAAAAAATTTGGTTCATATTCTTTAAAAGAATCCTTATTCTGATTTGTGGTTATGACACCTATAATCAATCCTTTGTTTTTTAAAACTTCTGCTTTATTTTTTATTTCCTCTTTTGAAATAACTTCAAGTTTAAATTTTGGGGCATAATGTTTATATTTTGTGCCAGGAGAAGATTGTAAATCATTTTTATCTTTTGCAAAAAAAACTGGTAATGGAAATAAAACTTTTTCTAACATTTCTTTTGTCACTGCTCCAGGACGGAGAATTAGAATTTGCTTATCATTTATTTTTATGACAGTCGATTCAACACCAATTTTTGAATCTCCATCATTAATAATCATATTCACCTTCCCGACTAATTCATTATAAATATCTTCTCCTTTCGTTCCACTCGGTCTTCCTGATATATTTGCAGAAGGCGCAGCGATGGGTACGCCAGCCAAATGAATAAGTTTATGGGCAATATAATTAGATGGCATTCGTACAGCGATAGTAGAAAGTCCGCCGGAAACAATGTTGGAAATCGTATCTTTTTTCTCAAAAATAATGGTAAGTGGCCCCGGCCAAAAAGCATCAATTAATTTTTGTTGATTTTCTGTTACAGAATTAGTTAATTCTTTTAATTCTGTTTTATCACTAATATGTACAATCAATGGATTATCGCCAGGTCTGCCTTTAGCTAAAAATATTTTTGATAAAGCTTTATCATCAAAAACATTTGCCCCTAATCCATAAACTGTCTCGGTCGGAAAAACAACTAGCCCGCCGTTTTTTATAATAATGGCAGATTTTTTCAAAAATTATTTTCTATTTCCTTATGTAATTTTAACAATTTTTG
>JBBTYX010000029.1:0-1341 GCA_038078515.1 Patescibacteria group bacterium
TAAATGGACAGAATAAATTTAAGAGAATTTTTATAAGGCATAAGAAAGTGAAAAAATAGTTTTATGGAAAATAAAATTTATCCCGGAAGAAAATCAGTAGCATCTATTGAAGAAAAGGGAGCAAAAGATTTATATAAACATTTCTTTTACTTCTTTTTATATAACCACTTTCATGAGAATTATAGTGTCTTATATAAATTTCAACCAACAAATATCAGAATTTTAATACAAGAACTTAATGAATATTTACAGAAATAAAATTTTAATCCGAGTCAAGTCAATCTAATTCTTGATGAGATTTTTTGCGTTATCAATATTGACCCTGTTTTTGAGGAGTCATTCCCCACATCTTATAAAATAATTGAGGACATTAAGAAAGATAAGGAATCTAAAAATCTAAATGGAATTAGAGAAAAGGTCTTTATTTTAAATAAAGAACTAAATTATAAGGATAAATATTTACGAAAATTACAAGGATTTTTATCATCTTTCTTGCTTGATAATTTTTTTAGAAGTGAGTACACAGATACCACAAAAAACATAAATTTTTATTTAGATGTACTAAGTTGTTTTGTGGCAGAACTTCAATTAAGATATTCTCGAAAATATGTTAATTATCTTCGTGAAAAGTTTTTAGAAAATAACAAGGATTTTAAAAAGGCGCTCGATATTTTTACAAGTCTTCTTTATGGCCAAATAAATAAATACGAAATAATTTTTATCGTTAGACTATATCAAGATTTTCCTTCCGAAAAGCAAGAGGGTGGATTTGACAGATTTAGGAATTTTTTAAAAGAAAATAAGATTTATTTTAGCGAAGAGCTAGAACTAGAAAAAGATAACAATGTAATTATATTTCATGTCAAATTACATATTGATAGTGATATAAAAGACAATTTTATTATCTCGAATAACGCAAAAACAAAATTATTTTCTTATCTCAATCATTTTTTATTTGAGTATAATACATTTCGAGTTAAACTCGAAGACAAAATACAAGCAGGGTTATTAAGTAATACAGAATCTCTTGGAAAATTTACCATGAGTAAACTTGAATATCATGTTCACCCCAAAAAAGAAAGTGTTATACAAAAATTAACTAACATTTTATCAAAAAATAATTTTGTAGAGGAGGAAACATTGTTTCGTATTGAAAATAGCTTGAGATATTACAATTCCTTTTTACATGAAGACGAAGAAGATAAAAAATTGCTAAGTTTGTGGATTGCCGTAGAAAATTTATTTAGGAATTTAGACAAAGAACAAAATACATTTGAAAAGATAAAGAGTACAGTATCAAATTTATTTACTTTATACTATGTTAGGGAACATTGTGATGAA
>JBBTYX010000030.1:0-1366 GCA_038078515.1 Patescibacteria group bacterium
TTAATAATAAATTATTTAAATTTAAAGGACCTGGTTTTAGCCATTCTTCAGTAAATGATTGGCATTTATTCGCGCTTGTTCCATTACTGCCTTTACTTGGAAATAAACTTGTTATAGCTTTAATAATTCCAGAAGGAATACCAAAAGAGCTTAAAAAATTTTCAGCCATAGGTATTGCGACATTACCAAGATTGCCAGTCATTAAAGAAACAGTGGTTCCAATAACATTAGGGTCTGTTGCAATTGATAAATTATCTATTGATAAATTATCTATAATACCTGAAATAGCTGAATCTGTCGCATTATTTGACGATATAGAACCAATCGCGGATCCTATAATATCAGAATTAATCCCGCTTTTTATTGATTCTTCAACTGCGTTACCTGATGTAATAGGGTTAATTTTATCAAATTTTCCAAAAAACGCTTTTGCATTGTCAATGGTGATTTTTCCTTTAACAGTTTCTACTAATAAGTTTTTTATAGTATTAGCGTTAAAACTTTTTCCTGTTAATTCATTTTGAATAGTATCTACTGAATTATTGCTTACTCCAATTGAACGCAAAAAATTTGTAGCGTTATTTACAATATTTGAAGGTATAATTTCATTAGATAAGGAATTTGTAATATCGCTAATAGTATTTGGAATAATTCCTAAATTTTGCATTTCAATTCCAATTGTTTTAATAGAATCAATGCTAATATCGTTATTTGCTATTTCTCCCATAATATTTCCAATATTTTTATAACTGATATTTCTATTTAGTAATTTACTAACTAGGTTAATCGCGCTGTCAGTGTCAATTTTCCCTCCTGATAAACCATTTATAATTGAACCAGTATAATCAATTGGAATTTTTTTTATATCAGGATTAGTTAATATTTCGCTAATAGTATTTTTGCTAACTCCACTCCCAATCATATTAGTAAATACAGATATAACTTCGGAGCTGGCTTTTTGATTATAAAGTTCTGTGATAGAATCGCTTATTTTTTTAGAATCAATGTCATTGCTTTTTAATGTGTTTTGAATTTTATCAGTAGAAAACCCGGCTCCTTTAATAAGTCCTGATACAGCGTCAATGTTAAGAGCTTTAGAGCCTATTGTTGTTGTTAAACCAAGATTTACTTTTGAATTTTCATAAGATAAATTATTTTGAATTATAGAACTTGCATTAATACCTCCTGCTCCAGAACCAGAAATTGTTTCGCTGTTATATTCTATTCTTGGATAATTGTCTGGATTAGTTCCGTCGTTGCCAATAAAAGCAAATGTATCGCGCGCCAAATCAAATTGCGCTTGAATCGCTGATTGCAATTTATCAAGTAATATTACTGTTGGCGATATAACTATTCCAGTGTCAAA
>JBBTYX010000031.1:0-3498 GCA_038078515.1 Patescibacteria group bacterium
CATGTTTTATAAATTATACAAATAATTTTCAAAATATGTTTTTTCATGTTTTATATATAATATACCTTTTAATAAAAATTATCAAGATTAAAATTGCGAATTTATCTTTTATTTGATACAATTACTTTTATGAAGGTAATTAGTATAAAAAATATTCAAAATAAAAGGCGCGAAAAAGGATTAAAAATTTTTATAGAAGCTAAGCCTAATGCAAAAAAGTTTTTAGAAGATACACATTTTGAAATAGAATTTCATTCTGATAACTCTTTTAAATTTTCTCTTTGGCACCCATTTCTATCCCTAAAAAATAAAATAAAAAACTTGCAGGGTATTGTTTTTTCTTTTAATACTGATTGGAACGGAAAAAAATATAGAATCAACATAAAAATAGAAAGATAAATTTCCAAGCGGGGTCAGACCCCGCTTGGAAATTTATGTTTAGATTATTAAATAAAAAAAGTAATAGTATCCTAATTGCTGGTATGGTTATTGGCGTAGGCGGAATTTTATCGCGAGTTTTAGGGCTTATCCGCGATAGAATTTTTGCTTATCAATTTGGAGCAGGAGTTGAGCTTGATATTTATTACACTGCTTTTAGAATTCCAGATTTCATATACACTATCCTTATTATGGGCGCTATAAGCGCTGCTTTTATTCCTGTTTTTAGCGGACTTTTAAAAAAGAATGTTTTATTTGAAGAAGATAAAATAGAACAAAATTCTGAAGCTCATAAATTAGGAGTGGGGATTTTAAATATATTTACTTTTGGCATAGGCATTATATCGCTTATTCTTTTTATTTTAGCTCCTTACTTAATTCGCGTTATCGCTCCGGGATTTTCTGACGGGGAAATGATAAATTTAACTGTTCTTTTAACACGGATAATGCTTATCCAGCCGATTATTCTTGCTGCCAGTAATATTATAACTGGAATGCTCCACAGTTTTAATCGCTTTATAGTTACTTCTCTTTCTCCTGTGATGTACAATTTAGGCATAATAATTGGAGCAGTATTTTTTGTGCCTTTTTTGGGGTTGCTGGGCCTTGCTTACGGAGTAGTTTTAGGAGCGATTCTGCATTTTGCTATTCAAATACCGGCTTTAATAAATATTGGCTTTAAATGGCAGCCCAGTTTTAACTTTAATCTAAAAAATACAAGGCTTGTTTTTAAGCTTATGCTGCCTCGCGCTTTTGGGCTTATGGGGCACCAAATAAACTTTGTTGTTATTACAGCAATCGCCTCAACGCTTACCATTGGAAGCATTGCTATTTTTAATTTTGCAAACAATATTCAATATGTGCCAGTGAGTTTAATAGGAATAGCTCTTGCAACAGGGGCATTTCCAACACTTTCTAAAAAATTCTCAAATGAACAAAAACAAGAATTTTTAATAACTTTTGCAACTGTTTTCAAAAACATATTATTTTTAGGCTTGCCTTTATCTATTCTTTTTATACTACTCCGCGCTCAAATTGTGCGAGTAATTTTAGGTACGGGCCAATTTGATTGGCAAGATACTCGTTTAACTGCTGCTACCTTGGGAATATTTGGTATATCTGTTTTTGCTCAAAGCTTAATACCGATAATTACAAAAGCCTTTTATTCAGCTAAAAACACAAAAATACCAGCTTTTATTACATTAGTCACTGTTGCTTTAAATATAGCGCTAAGCTTTTATTTTGTTAAAATATTATCAAACAAAGGAGCTTTTTATCATTATTTAATAGAACGACTTCATTTAACAGAAGTAACAGGCGCTGAGGTTTTGGGATTGCCTTTAGCTTTTTCTATAAGCGCTATAATACAATTTTTAATTCTTATATTTATATTTGTTCATTTATACGATGGGAAAGAAATACAAGATATAACAAAAAGCTGGCTAAAAATAGTAGCTTCTTCTGCTATACTTGGAATAACAACTTATTTAACGCTTCGTCCGCTTTCTCAAATAGTTAATATGGAAACAGGTTTGGGAATATTTTTGCAAGGATTAATAGCTGGAATCGCTGGAATTTTAGCATATATTATAATTTCTTACTTATTAAAATCCGAAGAACTAAAAAACATACTTTCTAAATTAAAAAGCTAAATTTATTTAATACTTTATTATGAACAAAAAAACGCTCAAAAGAACGTTGTATAAGTAAATTTAGCCTTAACGGGATTTGGTCACGAATAAATTTCCTAATGGAAATTTTTCTCGACCCCGCCTCGCTACGCTCCGGTTTTCAAATCCCTACGCGAGTGCATAAATGCACTCGCTTTAAGTCTAAACTTCGTTTTAGCCTTAACGGGATTTGAACCCGTGTCTCTACCATGAGAAGGTAGCGTCCTGGACCGGGCTAGACGATAAGGCCTTTTGTATTATCAAATTTAAAAAATTAGAACATCTAACAAATTATAACTTCACTTTGTTCAGTAAGAATTTGTTGATAACCTTGTTTTTTAAATTTAATAATTTAAAAAGTGGGTCCAGCAGGATTCGAACCTGCGACACGCGGCTTAAAAGGCCGCTGCTCTACCAACTGAGCTATGAACCCGTGGTACATTTTTGCTATCGCAAAAATAATTTTAAATTTCTAATTTTTAATTTTCAATGAATTTTAAATGATAAAATTTTAAAACAACCTAAAAACAGCTACTTTTCAATGTTGCATGTTATGTGTTCCATGTTCAATGAATTATCCACATTTTATATATCCAATTATACTTATTTTAACAATAATTGCAAGCGTAAGAAACGTTCTTATAATAAATTTATTTTATTTTTTATCACTTTTTTGTGCGATCGCACAAAAAAGTGATATTATTTTGGTTTATTGCTTTCCACTATCTTTTCTACTAATAACAAACGAACCTCATCAAAAATACCTAAATCTTTAATAAGACTTTGTGTTTTTTCTAATACTTCATAAGGAGAAATCCAAACACTTTTTTGCAATTTTCTATATCCTAAATTTATAAGTTCTATTCTAAACAAATTTCTTTTGTATTTTTTATCTTCAGAAATATCAAAAAGAACCATTTGCAGTTTTCCATCTTTTCTTTTTGGTAATTTAACTGTCTTTTTATGAACAGATAAAATCTTTTCTAAGCCAATTGGTGTAATAATTATTCCTTTTTTATTTTCTAATTCAGGAGTTTTAATATATCCTTTTCTTTTTAAGTACGATATAAGCTGAGCGGTTTTTTGCTTTCCATACTTACTTTTATATTTTTTTCTAATAGCGTAATAATCTTGTCCTGTAAATAATATACTTTTTAATCGCATTGGATGAGTACTAGTCCAAACATTTAAAATATCCTCTGCTATTTCTCCAGTGTTATTAAAAAATTTATATATATCCCATAAAAATCTTTCAGTAAAAGGCAATTTAATTTTCACATTTTATTTTTATCACCTTTTTGCGCGATCGCACAAAAAGGTGATATTTTACAATTATTCTAATTCTTGTTTTAAGTCTTCTAACAATCTTTGTGCGTTTCTTGATAATTTT
>JBBTYX010000031.1:3598-8543 GCA_038078515.1 Patescibacteria group bacterium
TTCTAATTCTTGTTTTAAGTCTTCTAACAATCTTTGTGCGTTTCTTGATAATTTTGTTGGCACTGAAACTTTTATTTTTATAATTTGATCGCCTTTACCCCATCCGCCTAATTTTGGCAATCCTTTGCCGCTTAATTTCATATCACTGCCTGCTTGAGTTCCAGCAGGTATTTTTATATTCTCATTTCCATAAAGCGTAGGCACAATAATTTTTCCACCTAAAGAAAGCGTTGTAAAAGGCACGCTCGCAGAATACAGAATTGTACTTCCTTTTCTTATAAAATCTTTATGCGGTTCAATATGCACTTTAATATATAAATTTCCCGGAGTTCCCTTGCGTAGCCCCGCGCTTCCATATCCCGACATTTCAAGCATTTGCCCGTCTTCCACTCCAGCTGGAATAGATAAATTTATTATAGAGTTTTCGTTTTTTCTGCCCTCTCCCCTGCAATGCGCGCATTTTTTTTCTGGAACTTTACCAACGCCCAAACAATTATCGCAAACAGTTTTTTGTTCTATATTTCCAAACAAAATGCGGCGAACCTCTGTAATTGTTCCTATCCCATTGCATATATCGCAAGTTTTTAATTTGCTTCCATATTGAGTGCCATTGCCCTTGCATTCCTCGCATAAAATTAATTTTCGCAAGTTAATGGTTTTAGTAGCTCCTATTGAAACATCTTCAAGGGTTAAATTAAGGTCAATTTGTATATCTTGTCCTTTTGTTTGTTGTTTTGCGCGACTGCGTGCGCGGTCTCCTCCAAATATACTTGAAAAAATATCTTCAAAAGGAGTGCCTTCAAAATTAGATTCTGAAAATCCGCTGCCAAAGCCTTGACTAAAATCAAAACCCTGCCCCCCAAAACCAGAAAAACCTTCAAATCCGCTACTTCCAGCGCCAGCTCTTCCAACGCCATCATACGCGCTGCCAAAAGTATCGTATTGTTTGCGTTTAGAATCATTAGATAAAGTCTGATAAGCCTCATTAGCTTCCTTGAATTTATCTTCATTACCCTTGCCTTTATCCGGGTGATATTTATGCGCCATTTTTCTAAAAGCCTTTTTAATCTCATCTTTGGAAGCGCTACGCGCCACGCCTAAAATTTCATAATAATCTTTTGCCATGTTTAAATTGAAAATTAACCTATTATCTCCTCTTTGTCCACTTTCACAATTTGTTTTTTAACGGCTCCTAAAGTTGTTAAAAAACCTATGATAAAACTTGTTATAATTGATAACAAAAAACGTAGCGGCCAGCTTAATATTTGCAAACTAAAAAACAATGCCAAAGCTAATGCTCCGGGAATATAAACCTCATAAGGCTTAGTAATTGAATTTAAATAGTTATTTGCCGTAATGTACACATCATCTTTAAAAGATTTTTTTAAGTCAGATATTCCAAAATCAATGCCTAATAATTCATTTGGCGCTATATCAATGAAAGAAAACACAAAATTAAATGTTTTCTCGGGAATTGCAAGGTCTAATTTATAATTGGAAAGCTTTGGAGATATATAATAAGTAAGAGATATTAAAAAAAATACTGTTATAATAAAAAACCATAAATTTCTATACAGCGCTTGATAAGAGTCTATTTTTATTAAATTATCTAAATCCGCTCTAACATATTTGCGCGCGTATAAAAACGCTAAAAAAAGCAGAATTAAAGCGCTTAAAATATAAATATTCGCGCCAGCGATAAAAAATGAAACAATTCCTAAAATAAACGCGAGTATTTGCCAGTTATAAGACTTAACTAAAATTAAATTAAGACCTAATATAATTCCCCAAAGCAAAAATCCCAACACTGTAAAAATTGCTTTGTTATATGAAAATTCATTAGTAAAGACCTCATTTATTTTCCAAGCAAAAAACCAGTTTGACAGAGGAAGCAATATTAATAATATCTTATTTAATAAAGACATTTAAATTTATTATTTATTATCATTTTTGTCTTATTTGGTATTATTATCATTGTCTTTATCTTTTTTATCGTTATTATTTTCTGTTTCAGCTTCAGGTGTTTTATTAGTTTTTTCATCAGTCGCAGAAGCAGAACTATCAGGAGGCGTTTGAGGAATAGATTGTCCAACAGCGCTTAAAAGCGTAGAAAGTTCAGATGTTTTTATTTTTATCGCATCAACATCGTCTTTCTCTAAATATTCTTTTAAAGTTTTAATTTTTTCTTCTAATTCAGTTTTTTGTTCAGGTTTAATTTTATCCTTGCTGTCAATAATAAATTTTTCAGATGTATAAATTAAAGTATCTGCTTGATTTCGCGCTTCAATAAGCTCTTTTTTCTTTTTATCTTCATCAGCATGAGCTTCAGCGTCTTGTTTCATTTTTTCAATTTCTTCATCGCTTAAACCTGATGATGCTTCAATTTTAATTGACTGCTCTTTGCCTGTTTTTTTGTCTTGCGCTTTTACTTCAAGTATTCCATTGGCGTCAATATCAAATGTTACCTCTATTTGCGGAATACCTCGAGGCGCCGGAGCAATGTCTGATAAAATAAATCTGCCTAAAGTTTTATTGTCAGCTGCCATTTGACGCTCTCCTTGTAAAACATGTATTTCAACAGATGGCTGATTATCAGCCGCTGTAGAAAAAATCTGCGACTTTTTAGCTGGAACAGTGGTGTTTTTAGAAATCAAAGCAGTAGATACTCCGCCCAAAGTTTCAATTCCTAAGGTTAATGGTATTACATCTAATAATAATACATCTTTTACATCACCTTGTAAAACGCCGGCTTGCACAGCAGCGCCAGCTGCAACAACTTCATCTGGGTTAATTCCCATATGAGGCTCTTTGCCAAACAGCTCTTTTACTTTTTTTTGTATATAAGGCATTTTTGTCTGTCCGCCAACTAAAATTACCTGGTCAATATCATTTACCTTAAGTCCAGAATCTTTTACAACTTTTTTAGTTACCTCTATTGAGTTTTCAATTTGTTCGCTAACTAATTTTTCTAGTTGCGCGCGAGTTAATTTTAAATCTAAGTGCTTAGGCCCAGAAGCGTCTGATGTTATAAAAGGAATATTAATTTGCGATTCTTGAGAACTGGATAATTCTTTTTTAGCCCTTTCTCCAGCGTCTTTTAATCTCTGCATGGCCATCTTATCTTGCGATAAATCAACGCCAGATTCTTTTTTAAATTCAGCTAAAATAAAATGTATTATTTCCTGGTCAAAATCATCTCCACCTAAATGCGTATTTCCGCCAGTAGCTTTTACCTCAATCGTATCTTCTGATATTTCAAGCACAGAAACATCAAAAGTGCCTCCTCCAAAATCATATACCACTATCTGCTCGTCACGCTTTTTATCAAAGCCATAAGCAAGCGCTGCCGCAGTAGGTTCATTTATAATTCTTTCTACTTTAAAACCAGCTATTTCGCCAGCGTCTTTTGTTGCTTTTCTTTGCGAATCGTCAAAATAAGCAGGCACTGTGATTACAGCGCGGTCAATTTTCTGACCTAATTTAGCTTCAGCGTCAGCTTTTAATTTTTGTAAAACCATAGCTGAAATTTCCGCGGGAGCTAACCATTTTTCGCCCATTTTAATTTCCACTCCTCCATTTTTCGCTTCGCGAATATCATAAGGCAATGTTTTTTGATCTTTTTTAACTTCTGGGTCAGAAAACTTGCGACCAATCAATCGTTTGGCTGAAAAAATAGTATTTAACGGATTAGTAACACTTTGTCTTTTTGCAAGCTGTCCAACAATTCGCTCTTTGTTCGCGCTCATCGCAACTATAGAAGGAGTTGTTCTGTCCCCTTCTGAGTTTTCAATTATCTTTGGCTTTCCGCCTTCAATAATTGCCATAGCTGAGTTAGTGGTGCCCAAATCAATTCCTAAAATTTTTGTATTGTTTATCATTTTTATTTTTAAAAACAAGGTTATCAATTATTTCTTAACGAATGAAATGAGTTTAGAAATAATTAGATGTCCTTATTGAAACAAGGTTCTCCTAAAATTGTTATTGAACGAAGTGAAATTACAATTTTAGAGAGGTTCTTATTGAAACAAGGTTGTCAATTATTTCTTAACGAATGAAATGAGTTTAGAAATAATTAGATGTCCTTATATTTTTATTTTTTAATTTTTAATTAAAAAACAAGTGTTCTCAATTATTTCTTAATGAACGAAGTGAGTTTAGAAATAATTAGAGGTTCTTATTTTTAATTTTTAATTTTTAACTTAATTTTACCCTTGCCGGTCTCAGCAACTTTCCTTTATATATATATCCCGCTCTCATTTCCTTACTTATTATATCTCCGGTTCCTTCAATTGCTTCATGAAATTCAGGATTAAATTTCTCTTGAAAAGTTTTTATTTTCACAATGTTTTCATTTTCCAAAAATTTATCCATACTTGCCTTTATATTTTCTATTCCTTTAAACCAATTATTTTCCTGTATATTTTTTGGCGCATATAATAATGCTAATTCAAAATTATCCACAATCTCTAAAACATTCAAAAGCATTTTCCGATTATCAAAATTTCTAATCATAATAGATCTTTCAGCTTCTTGTTTTTTATAATTTTCAAAATCAGATCGTTCCCTTTTCCATCCAGCTAAATATTCTTCGGACAATTTTTTATAATCTTGCTTAGCGGGCTTTTTAACTTCTTTTGTTTTTTTAGTCATAATAAAATATTTTAAAACAATTTTTAATTGAAAATTTCGAATTTCAAATTAAATTAAAATTTTTCTAACAAAGATAATATCTTATTATATCTCATTCTTATTGGTCCCACAAAAACAACTGCTATGTCTCCTCGCTTTACAGCTATTATCGCGAAATTTTTACTTTTGATTAAATCTTCTACTTCGCTTCCTATTAAAACTTGAGGCCTATTTTTAAAGTTTTCTTGCATTTTTTCAAGATTTTCCCGTAAAAAATCGCGAGCTTCTATTAAATCAACTACTCCTTTTTGATTGC
>JBBTYX010000032.1:0-4023 GCA_038078515.1 Patescibacteria group bacterium
AAGATCGCACGGAAAGATTTCTGTTAGGCACAAAGGAGGCAGAGTAAAAAGAAATTACAGAATAATTGATTTTATTTGTAATAGATTTGATATTCCTGCTGTTATAAAAAGCATAGAATATGATCCGTATAGATCGTCTAATATTGCTTTGATTTGTTATGTGGACGGGAGAAAAAGTTATATTTTAGCTCCTAATGAAATTAAAATCGGCGATAAAATAATGTCTTCTAATAAAAAAATATCATTTAATATAGGAAATAGAATGCCGTTAGAAGTAATACCTTCTGGAACAGCTGTTCATAATATTCAAATTAAACCAGAAAAAAATGGAACAATTGTGAGATCAGCTGGAACATCAGCAGAGGTTTTATCAGGAGATAATCCAAAATGGGTTCAAGTTAAATTGCCATCAGGAGAAATAAGGCTTTTTAGCAAAAAAGCTTTGGCTACTATTGGAAAAGTTAGTAATGCGGATCATTTTTTAAGAACAATTGGAAAAGCAGGAATTAAAAGAAAAATGGGAGTTCGTCCTACAGTTCGCGGTGTTGCAATGTCTCCTTATGCTCATCCTCATGGAGGTGGAGAAGGAAGAACTGGAACAGGAGGAATACCGCAAACTCCATGGGGTAAACTTGCGCATGGAGGAAAAACAAGAAAAAAGAAAAAATATTCCAATATGATGATTATTAAAAGAAGGAAATAATTTTATAATTAATATATTATGAGCAGAAGTTTAAAAAAGGGTCCATATATTGATGAACGATTAATAAAGAAGTTAGAGAAAGTTAAGGATCCTAAAAAAGATATAATAAAAACATGGGCGCGAGATAGTAGCATTTCTCCAGAAATGATTGGTTTTGTTATTGGAGTTCATAATGGTAAAATCCATATTCCAGTAAAAATTAATGAAGAAATGGTTGGCCACAAATTAGGCGAATTTGCGCTAACAAGAAAATTTGTTAGACATGGTGGTAAATTACAAAAAGCTGTTGAGGAAAAGAAAAATCCGTAGTATTGTTATTGCGTATATATAATGAAAACTTCTAAATTAAAAAAATATTTATTTTCATGACTAAAATAACAGCAAAATTAAAATATCTAAAAATGAGCCCTAGAAAAGTTAGATTAGTGGCTGATTTGGTTCGCAATATGAATTTTATGGATGCTAAAAATCAATTAAAAATAAATCCAAGACGCGCGTCAAAATCAATATTGAAATTATTAAATTCGGCTGAAGCGTCAGCTAAACATAATTTTGGTTTAAATAAAGAGGATTTAAAAATTTTTGAATTGCGAGTTGACGAGGGACCAAGATTAAAACGTTTATTTTATCGTTCACGAGGCAGAGCAGATATTAAACAAAAAAGAATGAGCCACATCTCTTTAGTTTTATCAGCAGATAAAACTAAAGAAGTTCAAAAGTCAAAAGTTAAAACTCAAAACCACAGCGAAAAAGTTAAAACTAAAGAAAAGAAAAAACAAGTCATTTGATTTTTTAGTTTTAAGTTGTAGTTTTGAGTTTTGAGATTTTAGTTTTAAATTATAATTATTATTATGGGAAGACAAGTATCTGTAAAAGGATTCCGTATAGGAATCAATGAGGATTGGATATCACAGTGGTTTGCGCCACGTGGGCGTTTTGGCAGTTATTTAAAAATAGATCATTTAGTAAGAGATTTAATTTTTAAAGCATTGCCAAAAGGTTCAATAGAAAAAGTATTAATTCAGCGACCAAGAAATATTTTGAAAATAGTTATTTACGCGGCTAAACCCGGATTGGTAATTGGTTCTAAGGGAGCGCAAATAAAAGCAATAGAAAAAGGTTTAAAAGATATTTTAATAAAGAATAATTTTAAAAATGTTAAATTTACTTTAGATATTGAAGAAGTGCGAGATTTAGAAACAAAAGCTTATGTTATTGCTGCGGATATTGCTTCTCAACTTGAAAAAAGAGCGCGATTTCGTTATTTGATTAAGCAATCAATGAATAAAATTGAGCGCAATCCCAAGGTTAAGGGGGCAAAAATAGCTGTTGCAGGGCGATTAGACGGATCTGAAATGTCCAGACGAGAACATTTTTCTTTTGGAACAATACCTCTTCAGACATTGCGATCAAAGATTGATTATGGATATATTCAAGCAATAACAAAATACGGCACAATAGGAATAAAGGTATGGATATATACTGGAGAAGCTTTTGAAAAAGAAAAAGAAGTAGAAATAGAATCAGGGCAATATTAGATATAAACCAAAAACCAAAGACCATAAATCAAAAATACAAACCAAAAATAAAAAATATAAAAAGTAAAAGAATAATAATTTTTAAAGTTTAGTAGTTTTTTAGTTTTTAATATGTAGTTTTGATATTTGATTTTTGAGTTTTGATTTAACACTATGTTAGAACCAAAAAATGTAAAACACAGAAAGTGGCCAAAAGGAGCTAATAAGGGCAGGGCTAAAAAAGGGACAATGTTGTCCTTTGGAGAATTTGGTTTGCAAGCATTAAGCAATAAATATATTACGCAAAAACAAATTGAGTCAGCGCGCATCACTATTAGTCATTTTATTAAAAGATCAGGCAAGATGTGGATTAATATTTTTCCTTATAAACCAATTACTACTAAAGGCGTTGAAGTTCCAATGGGCGGAGGAAAAGGAGATATATGCGGCTTTGTGGCGCCAGTTAAAGCAGGCAGAATATTATTTGAAATGAGTGGAGTGTCAGAAGATCAGGCAAAAGAAGCGTTTAGATTAGCTTCTCATAAATTACCAGTTAAGAGTAGATTTGTGAAAAGATAGTTTAAAAATTTGTAAAATTGTATTATGAATATTGAAAAATATAATAGAATAGTAGATAATTATGATGACAGGAATGAGAAAGATAATAAAGCTTTACAAAAAAGAAATCAGAATTGTTAAAAGAAGAATCTATTCAGAAATTACTTAGTAGTATATACGATGATAATGAAGGAATAAGAAATATTGCTTTATCTAAGTTATTAGATATTGGTAGAGATAAAGGAGATAAAAAGAAATTGATAGAAATTATTGTACATGGTATTTTAAATTCTATACAAACTAGATTAGAAGATAATCATATGAGAGCAGGATTTCTTGTTTTAGAAGAATTACCAATGGACAATAACTTGAAATTAAAAGTAATAGATATAGTTTCAAAAAAGATTCCCATTCTTAAAACTAAAAGTTTAAGAGATATTGCCACAGGATTTGTAGAAAAATTAAAAAACAAAAATTAAGATATGAAAAAGATTAAAATATCAGATTTAAAAAATAAAAATAATGAAGAATTAGAAAAGATGGTAAAAGAAAAACAAGAACGTTTAGATACGCTTATATTTAAAATGCCAAGAAAAGAAGTTAAGAATTACAAAGAATTAGGAATGATTAAAAAAGACATTGCTAGAATATTAACAGTAGTTAATAGCGCTAAGAATTAAAATTAAGAATTATGAAAACTGAAACAAAAAAACTTTTAAATAAAAAAGACAGCATTAAAAAACCTCAAAAAACAAGATTGCAAGGCATTGTTATTTCAGATAAAATGCAAGAAACAGTTGTAGTTGCTGTTGAAAGGTTTATTTTAAATGTTAAGTATAAAAAAAGTTTAAAAAGGATAAAAAAGTATAAAGCGCATAATAAAGATAATAAATATAAAACAGGAGACAGAGTTGTTATTGAAGAATGCAGACCAATGAGCAAAGAAAAAAGGTGGATTATAGTAAATGAAAAAAAATAATATTTTAATTTGAAACATGATTCAATTTGGCACATATTTAAAAGCAGCTGATAATAGTGGAGCAAAATTGCTTTACTGTATTAAGGTTTTAGGCGGAAGTAAAAGACGTTACGCTAAAATAGGAGATGTAATAACAGCATCAATTAAAGAAGCTGAAACTGGAAAAGCTGTTAAGAAAAAAGACATTGTAAAAGCTGTTATTATAAGACAAAAAACGCCGTTTCGCAGAAAAGACGGTTCTTATTTAAGATTTGATGAAAACGAAG
>JBBTYX010000033.1:0-1083 GCA_038078515.1 Patescibacteria group bacterium
AACGAAGTGAAATTACAATTTTAGAGAGGTTCTTATTTTATCAAATATTCCCATAGTAAATTTAAAATTAAAAATTAAAAATTCATCTAAAACTTTATTATTAATTATTATTTTCTACACTACCTCTGAAAGATAGCATTCTTCACAGTATACTAAATTTTCTTTTTCTTGGCTAATTGAGAACCTTGTTTCTTTGAAATAAGTAGTTTGAAACTCATTAGGACAGTGTTCGTTTTTATGAAAATGTTCTACTGTATTCTTATATATTTTATTATCAGAGGTTAAACCTGCGCACATGCATTTTTGTTTAGATAATGTATAAAAATTCTTCTGCTTAAAACGTCTCAAATATCGACATTCTGAACATTCTCTTGGCAAAGCTATATTTTGTTTTTTATAAAAATCAAATTCCTGTTTAATAAGCTTATAGGCTTTTTTGCACTCTAAACATTCTATAATCTCTTTTACAATGCTTTCATTTGCGTCTTTTATATGATCAGGAAGTTCACTTGCTTTTATAGTTGGACTATATTTGCCCTTATATTTATCTATATCAACATAATTATATCCATTTTTCTTTATTTCTTGTTCGCTTAAAGGAAAATATTCCTGGGCTGTTGTTTCATTGTATCCATAAGGCGATATCTCTGCTGGAAAAAATTCTCCATATTTATAAACTCTGCCTGTCTTATCTTTATACGGCATATCCATCATCTGCTTAATAATTTTATCCTTTAATTCCTTATACTCTGTTTCAGAATACTCCTTATTTAAAATATAAAACTGCTTATTGAGTAAACTTATGCAGCCAAAAATGTCAGAAACATTCAAGCAAAGAGTAGTATATTCAATATTACGACAGTTACTCCAGGATTGAGAATTAAACTTGGAGTTTGTAGTTCCTTCTCCACTATTTACACTCTCATAAATTAAACTAGCATTATTTCCCCATTCTGTATAATCATAGCACTCTGTTATTGGCTTTGATGTTATGTATTGGCAAAATTTACTATCTTCTGCTCCTTTTACTATATAGGAATCTTTTACATTTTTAGAGTTATAAATATTATCACCGGTTACCTT
>JBBTYX010000034.1:0-2100 GCA_038078515.1 Patescibacteria group bacterium
GGATTGAAAGTAGAAAAGTTGAGGCCGCGAGGCGATTTGGAGAGATGGTTCAGGGGGTTCGGGTTAGAGAAAATCGGTAAAAAAATCTTGTTCTTTTGGCCTGAAATTTTTGCTGTCCAGTTCGTATTCATAACTAAAGCCGATTAATATGATTAAAGTTTCAATCATAGTTCCAACTTATAACGAATCAAAAAATCTACCCTTGTTGGTGCAGGAAATTTTTGATGTTATTGATAAGAATAAGATAGATCTGGAATTCATTATTGTTGATGATAATTCTCCGGATGGGACCGGACAGGTGGCGGAAGAATTAGGAAAACAATATCCGGTCCGAGCCATCCATCGCGCTGGAAAGTTGGGTTTGGGCAGCGCAGTCATTGAGGGATTCAAATTATCTGATAGGGAGCTTATGGGTGTTATGGATGGTGATTTAAGTCATGATCCGGCTATTTTGAATGAATTGATTTTGTCTTTGGAGGATAATGATATTGCGATAGGAAGCCGTTTTGTTGAGGGAAGTACCGTCGAGCAATGGGCTATGAACAGGAAGCTGATATCAGAAGCCGGAGTTTTTTTTGCACGGCTTTTGACTGGGGCAAGAGATCCTTTAAGCGGTTATTTCTTTATAAGAAAGAGCGTGATATCTGGCATTGATTTAAGGACAAAAGGATATAAAATACTCTTAGAAATTTTAGTGAAAGGCAGTTTTAACCGAGTAAAGGAACTTCCTTATAAATTCAGGATAAGGAAATTCAGTTCGTCTAAACTTAATTATGAAGAGTATATTTTATTTTTTAAACAAATATTGCAATATGGTTGGATTAAATTTAAAAATTTTTTTTAATACAGTAAAAGAAAATAAATTATTTACCTTTCTAATGGGATTTTTTCTTTTAGTTTTGTTTATTTCTGTAAAACAATCAATTTGGCTTGATGAGAGTTTGAGTATTGATTTTTCTCGTCAGGGCATAAAGGATATTTTTTATATTTCGATGGCTGCCGATTTACATCCTCCGTTATACAATCTTTTCCTTCACTATTCAGGGGAGGTATTCGGAAAAGAAATCTGGAGTTATCGTCTTTGGAGCGCAATTTTTTATATTTTAACAGCAGCTGTTTTATTCAATTATTTAAAATATAGGGATCGTTTGAAAGATTTCAAGAATAATTCATATCTATTTGTCTCCCTTTTCCTTCTTTCTCCCTTTGCTGTTTACTATGCCAGCGAAGCTCGTTCTTATATGCTGACTATTTTAATTTCTTTAGTGCAATTCATAGCTTTTGATAAGATTTTTGACGAATCGCAAAATTATAAAAAACAGATATTCGCTTACACTTCAATGTCGATAATAGGAATCTATGTTTTTTATCCAATTATATTTTTATTGGCAGCAGAATTTTTTTACGTAATCTTGTATAAGAGAAACTATTTTAAAAAGTTTATTTTTTCTTGGATTTTAATTTTTGTTTCTTATTTGCCTTGGATATATCTGGTCATTTTAAATAGAATCGGGGAGCAGCCTAGCCATTTTTTGCCAATCCCATGGTGGCAGATCCCAGCTATTATTTTTATAGGTTTTAGCGGGGGCAGGGTGGCTGTAACAGATGTAAATCATACTCATGATTATTGGCCGACTATTTTAATTTCAGGGATTTACGCCCTTAATTTTATTGGATTTTTTTTCTGGCTAAAGGATAAACAAGATAGAGATTACTTTTTAAGGATAATTTTCATATTTTTTGGCCCTATTTTAATCAGTCTATTGATATCTTTTTTAAGGTTCCCCGTTTTTGATCCACGTTATTATGCCGAGGTCTTTCCCTTATTTATTTTGATTTTAATTTTTTCAAGCATTTATTTATCCAGATATTCCATTAAGATGTGGAAAAATTTTATTTCTTTCTTGATTTTTGTAAATATCTTATTTTTGGGATTATATGGATTGAATGCAAACTATCAACGTGAACATTGGAAGTCGGTTGTTGTGGAGTTGGAAAAAGAGCTTCAATCAGGAGATAAGATCGTGTTTATTGGCCATAAACAGCCACCGCCATCTTATTCATCTTATCAGACGAAGAGTGTTGAGATTGTAAGTACAT
>JBBTYX010000035.1:0-3438 GCA_038078515.1 Patescibacteria group bacterium
CAAGCCACCACGCGCTCCGCGCGTGGCACATTACCGATTTTGGAAATATGTTCTATACTGGTGGGCGAGGAGGGAGTTGAACCCTCAAGAGATTGCTCTCACTGGATTTTGAATCCAGCGCGTATGCCATTCCGCCACTCGCCCATTTACTACGATAATAACAAAACAAAAATCCTATGTAAAGTTAGTTTTTAGCGTTTTTAATTATATAGTTTAAATTTTATTCGTTGCTTTTTTCTTGAGTTGGATCATTCCAACTTGCCCAACGGCATTTAGGGTATTTAGAACATCCAAAAAATATTTTGCCACGTTTTGTTTTTCTGCGTATTACATCTCCACATTCACTTTCTCCGCAATCAGGGCATTTTATGCCTATTTTATCTAATATTGGTTCTCCCCATTTGCATTCAGGAAAATTAGAGCAAGAAATAAAATAACCAAAACGACCCATTTTTTTAACTATATCGCTTTTACATTTAGGGCATTTGCGTCCATCTATTTTTTCTGGTTTTAAAAATTCTTCTTTTTTAAGGCTATTGGTTTTTTCTTTTAAGTTTTTTTCAAATGGTCCGTAAAATTCGCTAATTACTTCTACCCAGTTTTTTTTACCTTCTGCAATTTTATCTAAATCATCTTCCATTTTAGCTGTAAAATTATAATCAACAATATTGGCGAAATGTTTAGTTAAAAGCAAATTAACAGCTTCTCCTAACTTAGTTGGCAAAAGGCGTCTTTGCTCGTCTCTTTCAACATAACGTCTATTTATTATAGTGTCTAAAGTTGGAACATATGTTGACGGTCTTCCAATTCCTAATTCTTTTAATTTTTTAATTAAAGACGCGTCATTATATCGCGCTGGCGGTTCTGTAAAATGTTGCTCTGGCAATATTTTATCCAAATCAAATTTTTCTCCCTCAAAAACATTAGGCAAAATAACCTCTTCTAATTTAATAGGATAAATTTTTAAAAAACCGTCAAATTTTATTTGGGATCCATTTACTCGTAATAAATAGTTGTTATTTTCATTTTTAGCTTCTATATCAATTTTAGTTTTATCAAATATTGCAGAGCTCATTTGTGAAGCAAGCGCCCTATTATAAATTAAATCATACAATCGTTTTTGATCTTTATCCATTGAGGCGGAGCCCCTAGCAGCAGAGCTGCGTAATATTTCTCCTTTGTTTTTAAAAGAAGTTGGCCTTATTGCTTCATGCGCTTCTTGGGCACCTTTCCCCTTAGCTTTATATTGCGTGGTGTTTAAATATTTTTCACCGTATTCTTTTTTTATAAAATTTGCAGCTTCTTCAATCGCTTGTGTTGATAAATTTGGCGAATCAGTTCGCATATAAGTTATATTGCCTGTTTCATATAATTTTTGCGCGATCATCATAGCGCGTTTAGGCGACATTCCTAATATAGTATACGCGCTTCTCTGAAGAGTATCAGTAACAAATGGAGGCAATGGATGTTTTTTTTGTTCCCTTTTTTCAATTTTATCTATTTTATAAGAACATTTTTCTAATTCTTTTATAATATCATTTACTTCTTTTTCTGTTTTAATATACATTCTATCAATTTTTTTATCATCTATTTTTATTAAAGTAGCTTCAAGTAAAGATTTTGACTTTTGACTTTTGATTTTTGACTTAATAATCCAGTATTCTTCTATTTTAAATTTACTTCTCTCATATTCACGCTCAACAACAAGTCTTAAAGCAACTGATTGAACTCGTCCAGCAGAAATACCGCGCAAAATTTTTTTCCATAATAATGGGGAAAGTTTATATCCAACCAATCTGTCTAAAATGCGTCTAGCTTGTTGAGCGTTAACTAAATCCATATCAAGACTACGCGGGTTATCTAACGCTTTATCAATTGCGGTTTTTGTAATTTCATGAAAAACAATTCTTTTAGGATTGTCTAATTTTAAGGCATTGGCAATATGAAATGCTATTGCTTCTCCTTCTCGGTCTTCATCAGTAGCTATTATAACATCTTTTTCTTTAAGAGCAGATTCTTTTAAAGCTTTTAATTTTGGGCGCGCTTTTGGCGAAATAACATAGTTAGGCTTAAAATTTTTATCTATATCAACGCCTAATTCTTTTTTAGGCAAATCTCTAATATGACCAAAAGAGGAAAGCACTTTATGCTTTCCGTTTAAAAATTTTGTAATTGTTTTTGCTTTTGTGGGCGATTCAACTATTATTAATGACATAAACTCCGCTAATATTTTTAATTATTCCTTTTAATTCTAAATCAGTAATTATTATCATTAGTTCATTAACTGGTATTTTGGATTGCTCAGTTAGTTCGTCTAAAGAATAATTATTTATTTTTAATATTTCTACGATAACTTGTTCTACTTGGGAAAGCAAGTTTTTTGATTTCTTTTTATTATTTGGAGAAAATAAGTCGTTTAATTTTAAAATTTCTAAAATGTCGCGCGCGTTTTCCACTAAATGAGCTTTTTGTTTTTTAATTAAATAATTTGGTCCAGCGCTGTTTGCGGAAAATATAGAACCAGGCAAAGCAAAAACATATTTTCCTTGTTGTTTTGCTAATTTTGCAGTTATTATTGCTCCGCTTTTTATTGGCGCGTCAACAATTAAAACCCCTAATGATAATCCACTTACAATGCGGTTGCGATTTATAAAATCATATTTTCTTGCTAAATGTTTTTCTCTGTATTCGCTAAAGATTAACCCGTCACTTTTTAAAATATCGCGCGCTAATGAAATATTTTGTTGCGGATATATAAAATTATTCTCCATAGAACTTCCCAACACTGCAATTGTTTTACCTCCTGCGTCAAGAGCACCTCTATGAGCCGATGTATCAATTCCAAGCGCCATTCCAGAAACAATAGTAATTCCTGATTGAACCAATTCATTTGCGATTTTTCGCGTTGCCTCTATTCCGTATTCGCTTGCGCGTCTTGTTCCAACAATGGATATCATTGGATTTTCTAATGCCTCTAAATTTCCTAAATAATATAAAACCTCTGGTCTTCCTTTAATTTCCGCTAATAGATCCGGATATTTTTTGTCATTTAATTTTAACTCTTTAATTTTCATTGATAATAGTATATCATAAAATTGATTATTTATGATGATTGAAAATTTAATTTTAGATTATTTAGAACATCTTGAACTTGCAAAAGGTTTATCTCCTAAAACGCTTGATAATTATAAGCGTTATTTAACCAGTTTTAATAATTGGGCTAAAACAAACGGAGTTAAAACAGCGCGCGATATAAGTGAAGAATTAGCGCAAAAATTTCGTTTATACATAAACAGACAAAAAACTTATGAAGGCAATTCTTTAAAAAAGAAAACACAAAATTATTATATTATTGCTTTACGAGGATTTTTAAAATACTTAGCTAGACGCGGTATTGACACTTTTAGCGCTGAGCGTGTAGAATTGAGCAAAGAAGAA
>JBBTYX010000036.1:0-1709 GCA_038078515.1 Patescibacteria group bacterium
CGAATATCGCACGAAGTATTTAAACAAGCCTTATAAAGTTTTTGCTCTTGCTCGCATTCCAAATCAAAAGGAGAACATAAAAGCGCGGAACCCCCTCCAGATATAATCGCAATAACCAAATCGCGCTCAGTAGCTTTTTTAGCTAATTCAATAATTTCTTTTGACGCGTAAACATTTTCTGAACTAGGCAATGGATGCGTTCCTTTATAACTTTTAATATGTTTTAAACTTGCTTTAACTACATCCATTACCACGCCTTGTATAATTCTATTGCCTAAAATATTCTCCAGTTCTTGAGCTGCTGCTCCCGCGCACTTTCCAATACCAATTACATATAAATTTTCAAACTTTTTTAAATTATATTTTTTATCTTTAATTTCTAAAATATTGTCGCGCAATTTAATTACTTCGCGAACTATTTTGTCTACCTGTATTGCTTCAAGTCCGCTTTCTAAAATAGTTAAAACTTTTTTCCGCGCGCTATTCACAGATAATTCTTTAAAATTCTTAATAATCATAAATTCAATAATACAAAAACTTTTTAAATAAAGCAATGCTCTTTTTTATATAATATTGTAAGAAAAATTTATTTATGTTAAATTTAAAATAATCAATATGAATTCACATATATTCAAAGCTAATGATATTAGAGGGGTATATGGAAAAGATTTTAATGAAGCGGATTTTTATCGCATAATTTTTGCTTTTTTAAAATCAGGCGTATTAAAAAAAGATAAGCCCAAAATTGTTCTTGGCTATGATTTACGAGAAAGTTATAAAATATTAACTCATGCCGCTCGCAAGGCTTTAATTGATAGTGGCGCAAAAATTATTGAAATAGGCCCAACCACAACGCCTCTTTTCTACTTTACTGTTAATAATTTAAAAGCTGACGGAGGAATTATGGTTACAGCTTCTCATAATCCAAAAGAATTTAATGGCTTAAAAATAGTTAAAGAAAAAGCGGTTTTAATTGGAGAAAATAACGGTTTAGATAAAATTAAAAATTTAGTTATAAAAGAAAACATAAATATACCGTTTTTTAAAGAAAAAAATAATATAAAAAGGAATTTTAATAAAAATGTTTTTACCAATTATCTTGATTTTTTAACACGAAATATTAAAATTAATATAAAAGGAAAAATAGTTTTTGACACTGGAAATGGAATGGTTGGAATGTTTCTGCCTAAACTTTTAAAAAAACTAAAAATTAATTACATTCCTCTTTATTTTGATGTTGATTTTAGCTTTCCTAATCATGAATCAAATCCAGCAAAAGAAGAAACGCTCAAAAATTTACAAAAAACAGTTATAAAAGAAAAAGCAATGTTAGGCGTGGCTTTTGACGGAGATGGCGATAGAATCGCTTTTATAGATGAAAAAGGAAATTTAGTAAACAGCAGTTTAATCACTGTTTTAATTGCTAAAGATATTTTAGCGAAAAAACCCGGGAGCCTAATTTTATACAGCGTTCCAATGAGTAAAATAATTCCAGATGAAATAGAAAAAATAGGAGGGCGGACAATGAAAGCGCGTGTTGGCCATTCTTTTATAAAACAAAAAGCTATGGAATTTAATTCTCCTTTTGGCGGAGAATTATCAGGACATTATTATTTTACAGAAACTAATTACTGCGAAAGTTCGTTTTTTGTTTTAATAAAAATTTTAGAAATTATAGAACGCGAGAAAAAACCATTTTCTGATATTAT
>JBBTYX010000037.1:0-1230 GCA_038078515.1 Patescibacteria group bacterium
TTACGCTTTTTTTTAACAATGGTTACAACTTATTTTCAAAAAAATAAAAAATTTTATGTCAAAATTATATCGATTGAAAACTAGTTGATAAAGTGATTTATCTTATTGTTTATCAGTATATTATATGTAATTCTGCCTGCGGTATTTTGAGTATATGGTTAATGGCTCAAAGAAATAGTATTAAAATATCTAAATTTACAAGATATTCATTAAAATAATTAAATATATAACCTAAAATATATTTTTTAAATGTTTCTATGTTTATATTTATAGTAAAAATAGTTATAGTATTGAGTTTTTTAGGACTTGTTTTTATAGTTTTGAAGTATAATAGGATAATGTATCGCGGTCAAAATTTGTCTTTTAAAGAATTGCATTTGCATATAATAAACAGCTCTTATAGTTTGTATAAGAATTTTATTAACAGTAAAATTAATAAATTAAAACCTATTATTGTTAAGTATTTATCAGGCGCTTTCATTTATATTAAAAAATTTTTTAGTTTTATTATCTTACAATTAAAAAATTTAGAATCCAAAATAGCTGTATTATATTATAATATAAATGAAAAAAAGAGATTAAGAAAAGAAATGATTAACAATAATAAAATTTTTTTTGAAGATATTTTAATTGATAAAAAAGAAAATCAGCAAGAAAACGAAAAAAAACAAGAAAAAATTTTTGGATTTCACGAGGTTAATATAAATAATAATACTGATAATAAAAATGAAGATAATATAGATTTGGAAATTTTATCACAAAAAGAAAAGAATTTATTGGAAGCCATTGTTAAAAATCCAAGCGATATTTCTTTTTATAAGAAATTAGGAAAAGTATATATGGCAATGAATAATTTTGATGATGCTAAAAATTGTTTTCAGTATGTTATAAAATTAGGTTCTAAAGATAAAGAGATAAAAGAATTGCTTGACAAAATATCAGTGTAATTTATAGGCCGATGTAGCTCAGTTGGTAGAGCAACACTTTTGTAAAGTGAAGGCCGGGGGTTCAAATCCCTCCATCGGCTTTTATTTAAAAACGGGCGGTTCGCATAGTGGCAATCGCATTTGGCTGTAGACCAAACGCTCGCAAGAGCTACGGGGGTTCGAGTCCCTCACCGCCCAAAATATGAAAAAGTGAGGGACTTTTAGCTGAAACAAAGTTTCAGCGTCGACCCCTCACCGCCCAAAATATGAAAAAGTGAGGGACTTTTAGCTGAAACAAAGTTTC
>JBBTYX010000037.1:1330-5365 GCA_038078515.1 Patescibacteria group bacterium
AGCGTCGACCCCTCACCGCCCAAAATATGAAAAAGTGAGGGACTTTATTAAAACAAATATTGTATATTGATTATTGAATATTTGCCCATGTAGCTCAGCTGGTAGAGCAACTCCATGGTAAGGAGTAGGTCCGCAGTTCAAATCTGCGCGTGGGCTGTTAATTTAATTAAAAAATTTATGAGTCAAGATAAATTATTAAAATTAGTTTGCAAAGATTGCAAAAACGCTAACTACATAGTTACTAAAAACAAAAAAATAGTAACGCGCAAGTTAGAATTTAAAAAGTTTTGTTCTAAATGCAAAAAGCACATTATACACCAAGAAAAAAAAATGTAGTGTTTAAATTATTTAGTAGATTTTTTTACGGCGTTTTATTAGGCGCTATTTTTTTGATAGCGCTTATATTTTTGTTTTTTATTTTATCTTTTAATTCGTCTTTAAATATTGATAAAAAAGAATTATTTGAAATTAAACAAGGACAAAGTTTAAGTAAAATTTTAAATGAAGCAAAAGATAAAGGCTTAATAAAAAGCAATATTTCGCTTTTATTGTACGCTGTTTTATCAGGAATAGATAGAGAAATTCAATTCGGCGTTTACGAATTAAAACCGGGAATGAATAGCTATGATTTTTTATTAATGATTAGCGGAAAAGGGGATTACGTTATTAAAGGCAACAAAATTACTATTTTAGAAGGATATACTATTGATGATATATTTAATGTGTTTCAAAAAAATGATATAGATATTAATTATGATATATTTATAAATATAGATAATAATTTGAGAAAAAAGTATTCTTTTTTGCAAGATATACCTGAAAATGCTTCTTTAGAAGGGTTTTTATTTCCAGACACTTATTATATTAGCGAACAGTTAGTAAAAAATAATGGAAAATTAATTTTAGAAAAGTTTTTAGATAATTTTGAAAGCAAAATAACTAATGAAATAAAAAATGGTTTTGAAAAGCAAGGACTTAATTTTTACAAAGGCTTAATACTTGCGTCTATTGTTGAGAGTGAGGTATGGAATAAAAACGACAAGCCCATTGTTGCAAGTGTTTTGTTAAACAGATTGCGCGTTAAAATGCCTCTTCAAGTTGATTCAACTATAATATATTCTTTAAAATCTAATGGAAATAATAATTTTTTAACGCCAAAAAAAACTTTAGGCGAGCAGTTTTTAGATACAAAATCATTGTATAACACTTATAAAAATTCTGGTTTGCCACCAGGACCTATCTCTAATCCGGGACTTGATAGTTTACTTTCAGTTGCTAATGCTCCTGATACTTCTTTTTGGTATTATTTGTCTAAACAAGACACTGGAGAAACTATTTTTTCTAAAAATTTAGACGAACACAATAAAAACCGCTTTAAGTACTTAAAATAGCAATAATAAAAATAAAAACAACCATGCACACCTCGTAGTCTGGTATGGTATAAGGTCTTGACTTTTTGTTTGGCATATAATATATTGTATTTAATCCGCAGACAGCAAGCGTAAAAATAAGTCTTGTTGAGGATGAAAATTAGTATAGCTTTTTCATTTTACTGCGAATTAACGCAGTTTTTTAATTATTAAAAATATATGGCTCTCACAAGAAAACAAAAACAAGAGCGTTTAGCTCTAATTAAAGAAAGATTAAAAAGAAATAAAACAGCGATTTTTACTTCATTTACAGGATTAAATGTAAAACAACAAGAAGAATTAAGAAATAGTTTGCGCGAAATTAATGCTGAATACGTTGTTGTTAAAAAAACTCTTTTAAATTTAGCGTTAAAAGATAAAAATATTGATGTTGCTGAAAATGTTTTTCCAGGACAAGTAAGCGCTATATTTGATTATTCCTCTGAAACAGAAGGCGCTAAAAGAGTTAAAGATTTTAGCAACAAAAATAAAGAACTTCAGATTTTAGGAGGATTATTTAATAATGAATTTATATCTAAGGATAAAGTAATAGAGCTTGCGTTGCTACCAAGCTTAGATCAATTAAGAGCGCAATTAATTGGAATTATGAATGCGCCAATAATCGGATTCTTGCGGGTTTTGTCAGGAGCGCAGATAAAGTTTTTAAATGTTTTAAATCAAATTAAACAACAAAGTAATTAATTAATTTCTAATTTCGAATTTTTAATTTTGAATAAATTTTGAATTTTTTAATGTTTTAAAATTAAGTCATTTAAAATTCAATCGAAATTCAAAATTTAAAATTCTTATATAATATTATGTCAGATGAACAAAAACAAAATGATACTGTAAATGACGCGGTAGATAAAAATAAGGAAGAAAAAAAAGAGTCTAAAAAAGAAATAAAAGTTCCATCTAAATTTAAAGATTTAGTTGGAGAAATTGAGAAAATGTCAGTTTTAGAATTATCAGAGCTTGTTAAAGTATTAGAAGAGAAATTTGGCGTATCAGCGCAAGCAATGGCTATGCCTGTTTCAGGAACTTCTGTTCAAGGCGCGGATAAAAGCGCAGTACAAGAAAAAACCTCTTTTAATGTGGTTTTAAAAGATGCAGGCGCTAATAAGATTCAAGTTATTAAAGCAGTTAAAGAAATTACAGGATTGGGATTAAAAGAAGCCAAAGATTTGGTTGATGGAGCTCCTAAACCAGTAAAAGAAGGCGTTAAAAAAGAAGAAGCAGGAGAAATGAAAAAGAAAATAGAAGCTGCTGGAGCAACAGTTGTTTTAGAATAGATTTAAAATTTACGATTTAATAAAAAACCCCGCGAAAGCGGGGTTTTTTATTGTCCTATATTTATTGTTTTTTGAGTATTGATTTTATTTAAATCAATACTATAAATTCCTTTATTATCAAGAACAAAAAGCGATGATTCGTTATTTTGAGGCGCTATATATTTAATTTCAGTTAAAAATGGATCTTTAAAATTATATTCAATCTCGCCTGTTAATTTGTTTATTATTATTATTTTTGATGACAGAGAATCAAAAAAGTATATTTTATTCCAATCCTCATTTGTTGATATTTTAGAATCTTTTGACACTAATCCAAGATTCGCGATTTCATTTACTTTTTCTCCTTTTAAAAATTCTGAAATATTTCCTAAGTTATCCAATACAAATATAGACCCGTCTATTGCCATAGATAACGGATTTATAAGTTTTTCTTGACTACCAGATGTTTGAATCCATTTTTTAGCGTCATAAAATAATCCATTTTTAAAAGAATATTTAATAATATTATTTTCTCCCAATACATAAAGACTGTTGTTAAAACCATTAGCGTCTAAAATAGAACCGCTAATAGGCCAATCAAGTTCCACTGTATTAAACGAATTATTGTTTATATTGTAGATTAGAGTTTTTTTGCTATTTATATCCTCTCCTTCGCTTATAAAAACAATATTTTCTTTATTTAAATTTATAGCAAGGTTAAATGGTTTTGAAAGCGATGAATTAGTAAAAAGAAGTTCTGTATTAATATAGTCATTCATTTTGTACGCTTCTTTAGAACTATATCCTATAAGAACCTCGCTTTTGTCGAGAATCTTTTTGCTCACTTCGTTCTCAATAACAGCGCTTTCAGAGATAACTACTCCTTTAATATCAAAAGGAAGGTTTTTTGTATCAGCTATTTGTTTAATAGCTTCCCCCAAAGATGAATTCATTATATTATCATCAGGTATTGGTGTTTTTTTATCATTTTCTCCAAATATAAAAATTGATAATATAATAATTATAATAACAGCGATAATTGAAATAGTTATTTTATATTTTGCGTTTAAAAACGGTAATTTTTTAGGGTTTGAATAAATATTGGATTTGAAAAATTTTTTTTCAATAAAAGTTTGTTTGATTTGAACAATATTATTTATTATAAGACGCGTTAATTTTTTACTAAAATTTATTATAATAAAAGAAGTAGCGGATAATATTTTTAGAGTTTTGTTTAATATATTTCTATAAAAATTATATTTATAATTTATTTTTAAATTTGACGCTTTATTATAAAAATGGTCTAATTGCGAGTGATCAACTCCTTCTGAAAAATCGTTATTTTTTTCTTTATA
>JBBTYX010000038.1:0-3061 GCA_038078515.1 Patescibacteria group bacterium
TCCAAAATGTCAAAAAAAAATTTGGGAAAACATAAAGTGTTCAGAATGCGGAGAAAAATTAAATGACAAATATTTTTCTGATCGAATTATTATATCCATTGTTCTTGTCTTAGCTGTAATCATCCTTGGGTGTTATTACAATCCTAATTTATCTTGGATATTAAATCTTCCCTCAGATAAATATCTCTTTGGAATGATTGCTGGTATTGTTGGTTTAATACTACGCAATTTTATTTGGTTTTCTGAAAATTATCCAGAGAAAAAAGCTAAGTGGGTTGTATTCACATACTTAATTCCATACCCTCTTTTTATTGTGCTTTCATCACTTTTGATTTCTTCTGTATTATTACTTAACGACAAAATTGAAAGTTCGCCGTATTTATTTTTTGCTTTTGCCTTACCACTTAATATTTATATTGGATTTGCAACATACGAAGCTCTTGAATTTTTAAAAAATCTTATAAAAAGTTTATAGAACAGCCCGCCAAAATTTCCGTCCGTCCCCGCAAGAACACGGCGGAAGGGGGGGGGTGTGGAAGTCATACCTACGGCAAATCTCCAGAAGGGAGAGAATTCCTTCTCGCCCGAGTCGAAGCGAAGCTCTGCCTCCCTGCCTCGTAGAGAGCAAATCGCCAAAGAAAAGCTGGCTGATTATATTTATTGGTGTTTTGTTTGCGATATTTATTGAATTGTATTATCTTGATGAAGGAAAGTGGGCGTATAATGAATTTATGCTATAATAAACAAAAAAGATTAATGATATAATATTATGGAAAATATTCAAAACACACCAAAAATAGTAATTCAATGTTATGATTTACTTGATGCGGCAATTTCTGGAGGCGTTGATGATTTTACTGATGGTAAATATTTTGGTAATCCAAAATTACCATACGAACAGGCGCAGAAAAATCAAGCTGAATGGTTATTAGATCAAATTAAATGTAAAAATGGAAGCCATATATTAGATATTGGATGCGGGAACGGAAGGATATTGCAAGCAGCTGAAAAAAGAGGAGCTAAAGCAGAAGGTATTACTATTTCTAAAAGACAAATTAAAAGAAATATGCAAAAAGGATTAACCGCATATTTAATGAATTATCGTAATATACCTAAAAGTTGGAACAATAGATTTGACGGAATAATTGCCAATGGCTCAATAGAGCATTTTGTCCAAGTAAAAGACGCTTTGCAAGAAAAACAGGATAAAATTTATAAAGAGATGTTTCAAATTTTTCATAGAATTCTAAAACCCGGAGGGTATTTAGCTACAACAGTAATTCACTTCAATCAACAAATTGATGCCAAAAAAATTATTAAAGGAGCAAAGTTTTATGCTCGAGGTTCAAGTAATTATCATTTTTCCAAAGTACTTTTGGAAGATTTTGGCGGGTGGTATCCAACAGAAAAACAGTTATTAAATAATGCTGAAAATTTGTTTGCATTTAGGAGTCGTGAAGATGGAACAGATGATTATCATTGGACTTCTGAATATTGGTTATCTGAGATGAAAAGGAAAATAATAATAAGCCCAAGTGTTTGGTTGGCTTTATTTAAAAAAATAGTTATTTATCCAATGGCGACTTTGAGTATGTTGGATAATTTAATTTTTTCTCAATCATGGATGTGGCAGTTTAGAAAGAAAAAAAATGGCAATACGCCAACTAAATTGTTTAGGGATGTTTGGATAAGGATTGATAATTGATTTAAAAAATTAGAACATCTAATTATTCGTAAGCTTGTTTCACTCGCAAACGAATAATTGATAACCTTGTTTTTAAATTATTAAATTTAAAAAATTATAACTTTATGTCGAAATATTATAATTCACAAAGGAGTAGAGGGCTTTACAACATAAATTCAAAAGAAGCGTTTAAACTATCTCGCTCAAAGATAGATTTGTTTTTAAATTGTCCGAGGTGCTTTTATTATGATCGCAAGATTGGAATTGGAAGACCTCCGGGATTTCCTTTTGCTTTAAACTCTGCTGTGGACGCGTTGCTTAAAAAAGAATTTGATATTCACAGAGCAAAAGGAACAAAACATCCTTTGATTGAAAAATATGGCGTTGACGCTATTCCTGTTTTGCATAAGGATTTGGATAAATGGAGACACAATTTTACAGGTATTCAGTTTTTGCACCAGCTGACAAATCTTTTGATTTTTGGCGCGATTGACGATCTTTGGCAAAATTCCAAAGGCGAATATATTGTTGTTGATTATAAAGCAACGGCAAAAATTGAGGAAATAACAAAGTTGGATAAAGATTGGCATAACGGATATAAAAGACAGATGGAAATATATCAGTGGCTTTTGCGACAAAATGGTTATAAAGTTTCAGATACTGGTTATTTTGTTTATTGTAATGGAATAGCAGATGCCAGAGCTTTTGATAAAAAATTGGAATTCAGAGTTAATTTAATTCCGTATAAAGGCAATGGCAGTTGGGTTGAGAAAACAATTTTTGATATTCATAAATGCTTGAATAGCGATAAAATTCCGCAAGCTCGAGAGAATTGCGATTACTGCGATTATATCAAAGCAATTAAAAAAGGAATTGAATAATTATGAGCTCAGTTTACAATAAAAAATATGGCGTTTATTGATGAAGTAAAAATAAATATAAAAGCAGGAGATGGCGGAGACGGAGTAGTAAGATGGCGACATTTAAAGAATAAAGAACTTGCAGGGCCATCAGGAGGCGATGGCGGAGCAGGCGGAGATGTTTTTGCGCGCGCTATTCGCAATGTGCATTTGCTTTCGCGATATAGAACAAAAAAAAGTTATTTTGCTGAAAAAGGAGGAGACGGCAAAAAAGATAGTTTTCATGGAGCTGACGGCAAAGAACTTGTTCTTTTGGTTCCAGTTGGTTCTATTATTACCAATCTTAAAACTAATGAAAAATATTTTTTAAATAAAGAAGGCGATAAAGTGCTTTTATTAAAAGCAGGAAAGGGCGGAAGAGGAAATGAATCATTTAAAAGCTCCACTAATACAACGCCAAAAGAATGCACAAAAGGCGCAATTGGCGAAGAAGCTAATTTTTTTATTGAAGTTGAGT
>JBBTYX010000039.1:0-8309 GCA_038078515.1 Patescibacteria group bacterium
AGATTAAATCAAAAAACGCCCTTAAAAAGGGCGTTTTTTATTGTGGACTCGAGCTGGATCGAACCGCTGACCCCCGCCTTGCAAAGGCGATGCTCTACCAGCTGAGCTACGAGCCCTTTTAATTTTTGCGAATATGCATTATGTATATGTAATACATATTCGCAAAAGTTAGATTCTGGTGGGCGACTCAGGACTCGAACCTGAGACCTCGTCATTATCAGTGACGCGCTCTAACCGACTGAGCTAGTCGCCCAAATTTTTAAATCATAATATCTCGCTCTAATCTAATTTTTTTAAATAACAAAAAAGCGTTTCACCGCTTAAATTATTGTTTATTTATATATTACCTAAATTACAGAATTTTGCAAGAAAAATTTTAAAATTATAAAAAATCGCCTGCTAAATTGTACAAGAGTAAAAATTTCTAACGGTGTTAATAGTTTTTGCTTGACATAATAAAATCGCAATAGTATAATTTCTCTATGGAAATTGACAGTATGTTCTTTTTTCTTTAAAAAATATAAAGTATTTTTTCTTTTTATTTAAAACAACGGTTTTAGCGTTTGCTGAAACGCGAACTTTAAAACCGTTGTTTTTATTTTTTTATTTTTTATTTAAAAAGGGGGGTGAGAAAAATAAAAAAAGATAAAGATAAAGATAGAAAAAAGAAGGAAAAAGATACTAAATATCTATTAAGATATTTAGGTTGGCAAGAGTGGAAATCCACTTTGCCAAAAAAAAATTTCGATTCATTACTAATCAATAATTGGTAGTGAATTGAAGTGGGCTGGCGTTTATTTATTAGCGCCAGCCATATTATCAGAGAATATATTAAGTAATTTTAAGTTAAAGCGTGAAATTTGATAAAAATGTATTTTCTGATTTATTAAAAATCGCCTGTAAGGCGTTTTTTAATTTTTACTACTATGCTATAATTTAATTATGAAGAAGCAGATTTTACTTAAAGGTAATAAAAAGGAATATTTGCAATATAAAAACAAGGCTTTAAAATTTGTAAAATAGAGAATGTAGCATTATAACTTATATTTTAATTTTAAGTTATAATATCACTTTTACTCACGATCGCGAGTAAAAGTGATACAAATTTTTTATGGAAAAACAAACTAAGCAATGCCAAAATTGCAATAAAGAGTTTATTATAACTCCAAAGGATTTTGAGTTTTACAACAAAATCCAAGTTCCTGTACCTAGTTTTTGTCCTAGTTGTAGATTAGAAAGGAGGCTTGCTTTTAGAATTGGGCAAGTTTTGTATAAAAGAGATTGCGATTTATGTAAAAATAGTATTGTTTCTATGTACAACAAGGATGTACCTTTTCCTGTATATTGCTCGCCTTGCTGGTGGAGTGATAAATGGGACCCAATGAATTACGGAGCTGATTATGATTTTGAAAAACCTTTTTTTGAACAGTTTAAAGAACTTTCTTTAAAAGTTCCAGTTTATAATTTATCAGTTAGCTATAATACTTTAGTTAATAGCCCTTATAATAATATGGCGCATGGACTGCGCAATTGTTATTTACTTACTAATTCTGATTATAATGAAAATTGTAATTATGGCACTGAAATAGAAAACAGCAAAGACACATTTGATAATTTGATGTTAGATGGATCGCAATTGTTATATGAGAGTATTAATTGCCGTAAATGTTTTAAAATATTTTATTCTATAGATTGCGAGAGCTCGCATAATATTTATTTTTCTAAAAATCTATCAGGGTGTTCTGATTGTTTTGGTTCTGTTGGTTTGAGAAATAAGCAGTATTATATTTTTAATAAAGAATATTCTAAAGAAGAATATTTTGCAAAGTTAAAAGAGTTTGATATTGGATCCTACAAAAGCATTACAGAATTTAGAGATAAAATGAAAGAATTGTATTTAAATGTTCCATATAAATATATGCATAGCAGGCATAATACTAATGTAACTGGCGATTATATTTATAATTCTAAAGATGTGTTAAATTCGTACATTGCCACTGAATCGGAAAATTGCAAATACTGCATGTGGCTTATAATAAAGCCTAATAAAGATTGTTATGATTATACGCAGTTTGGAGAGAATACGCAGAATATGTATGAGGCTTTGGTTTGTTGAAAAGGAACTAATAATGTTAAATTTTCTTTATTTTGTGTAGGAAATATTCGCGATACTTATTATAGCGCTCATTGCTATAATAGTTGCGCTAATATTTTTGGCTGTGTATCTTTGCGTAATAAACAGTACTGTATATTAAACAAGCAATATACTAAAGAAAAGTACGATGAGTTGATTGAGAAGATAAAGGAACATATGGGGTAGTAAATATTAGTAAAAAGCAAAAATTAGCAAAATAGCTCGCGGAATAAAATATTTTTTGCGAATTTTGGAAAAATTTGGTATACTTATTTAGCATACTTATAATTTAGTATTAATATAATTAAAATTTATGAATAATATTTTATTTAAAAAAATCGCGTCTGTTTTTTTAATGGGCGCGTTAGTGTTTTTTGTTTATTCTACGGTAAAAGCAGAAGAAATAAATAAAGAAAATAATAACGCGTTGGAACGCAATGAGGAGGTTGATAAAGGAGGTTTTTGGGGATGGAATGTGAAATTAAATAAATTTTTTTCTGATAATTGGAATTTTTTTACAACTGGAGACAAAGAAGAACAATCGCCAATTGATGTTTTAATAGAACCGAATAAACAAAAAGAAAGCGGTTTATTGGAATTGAGACATAAATACGAAAAACAAGAGGAAAATAGCGCGATAGAGATTATAAAGGAATTGATTTTTAATGTGGAAAACTATTATAAAAATGGTTTTATAAAAAAGGATTGGGTCGCGGAATCCCTTATAAATGATTTAAACAAGTCTATTTTAGGATTAGAAAAGATAAATAGCTTAAATGATAATATTTGGTTTAGTCGTAAAAATGACGCGCAAGAAAAAATAGTTATTTTAAATTTAAAAAAGATTGTTTTTAAGGTTAGGTTTTACGGAAATCATATAGATGACGATATTTCAAATTATATTATTAAGATAGTTGAGGAAATAGAAAGAAATATATAGATTACTTGTTTTTTAAATTATTAAATTTAAAAAATAGCGAGATATTTTATGAAATTAAGAAAATCAATTAATATTAAGGTAAGTATTTTTTTAGCCGCTATTTTTATTATTATGGGCGCGATAAGCGCTTTTGTTTTTTTGCGAGATCTTAATATAAAAGAGTTTTCGCGCATTAAAGATGATAATTATAGAATAGTAAAAGTTCTTACCAATGAATTGTTTAATAACAAGGAAATATGGAATTTTAACAGCGCTGGCATTAAAGAAACGCAAGATAAATTTATAGAGCTATATAAAAATATAACAGGGCAAAATATTTTTTTATTAAATATATATAATAAAGACAGTATTATAGAGGCTTCGAGTTTTTTTGAACTTGAAGGATATAGCGCGGATAATTTAAACGATAATGAAATTAAAAATGTTTTAATTACAGGAAAAGATAATATAATATATGAGAGTTTAGAAGAAAATCATATTAGTTTATATCTTAAAAATATTGACCCAAAAAGTAAAATTTTAGAGATTTTTATTCCAGTAATCATAGAAAATAAAATAATAGGGGCGGTTGAAACTTATTTTATTATTGAAATTGAGGCAAGGCAGTATGTTATATCAATGGCTGTTATTACTGGGATAAGCATATTAGTTGCTTTGATTTTTATGTACATATTTTTTTATAGATATATTGTTATGCCGATTAATATTATAAGGCGAGCGACTTATTCTGTTAGTAAAGGCGAATTTAGCAGATTTATTCAAATAAATCAAAAAGACGAAATATGGGATTTAGCTGATGATTTTAATAGAATGATAAGAGGACTTAATAGTTTAAGCGGGGAAATTACAAGATTAAAAGATGTTGGCAAAATGAAGTCAGAATTTATATCTATTGTTGCTCATCAATTAAGAACGCCTTTATCAGGGATTAAATGGGCTTTGGAAACGGTTTTTGAAAAGAAATTATCTAACAATGTATCGCAATGGCTTCTTAAAATACAGGATTTAAACGAGAGAATGATTGAGATTATAACAGATTTTTTGAACGCGGCGCGTATTGAAGAAGGAAAATTTGGCTATAATTTTGAAAAAAATGTTGATTTAATAGAAATATTAAATAAAATAGTTGATTCGCATTTAATAGGAATTATTAAGAAAAAAATTAATTTTTCATTTCCATCAAAGAATTCATCTTTTATTATTAAAGCCGATGTTAATAAGTTAAAAATAGTATTTGATAATTTGCTTGATAATGCGATTGATTATACTTCTGATAACGGTTCAATTGGAATAAAGTTGCAAAAACAAAAAGATTTTGTTATAGTTGAAATCAATGATACTGGCATAGGAATAAGAAAAGAAGATATGATAAAGTTGTTTACAAGATTTTTTAGATCAAAAGAAGCAAAATCAAGTAAAACAGCTGGTTCTGGAATAGGATTATTTGTTGCGAAAGATATAGTTAAAAAGCATAATGGAGATATTTTAGTTGAATCAGAATTTGGAAAAGGTAGCAAGTTTTTTGTTAAATTGCCTATATTTTAAATTATTAAATTTAAAAAACAAGGTTATCAATTTATTCTTAATGAGCGATAGCGAATTTAGAATAAATTAGATGTTCTAATTAATTAAATATTTTAATTTATGAAAAAAATTGTAATAATTGAAGACGAATTAATTTTAGCTGAAGCATTAAAAGAGCGTTTAACTAATACTGGATATAATGTATTTGTGGCTTATAATGGTGAAGATGGATTAGAATATATAAGAAAAAAAACTCCTGATTTATTGATTTTAGATATTTTACTTCCCGGTATTAATGGTTACGATGTAATGCGTAAATTAAAAGAGAGTAATATTAAAGTTCCTATTTTAGTTGTTTCTAACTCTGGACAGCCAGTTGAAATTGAAAAATCTCAGGAAATGGGGGTTCGCGATTTTATTGTTAAAGTTGATTTTTCTTTGGACGATGTAGAGAAAAAAGTAAGAAGTATTATTGGAGATTAATTTTATGAATAAATTAGACAAGAAAATTTTACTAATAGAAGATGATGAGTTTTTAAGCGAGATGTTAGTTAAAAAATTCAGCAGTCAGGGATTTAATATCTCGCTTCTTAAAAGCGCTATTGAGGCTTTGGAATTTATTAAAACAGAAAAAGTAGATTTGATTTTACTTGATATAATTTTGCCTGGAATGGATGGATTTGAATTTTTAAAAATAATAAAGGAAAATAATAATACTAAAGATATTCCAGTAATAGTTTTAAGCAATCTTGGACAAGATGAAGAAATAAAAAGAGCAAAAGAATTAGGAGCTGAAGATTATATGGTTAAAGCTCATTTTTTCTTAAAGGAAATTGTTGATAAAGTTGATAAAATAATAAGTGTGTAAATTTTTTGATTTTTTTAATAAAAAACAAAATTCTATTTTATTGTTTTTAAATTGCTATTGACATGCTTATTTTCATTTGATATATTATAACAATAGTACGCTCACTAGCATTAGTTAAATTATTATTAAATAATATGCAAAAATTAGTAATTCAATTTTGGCCTTAAATTTAAGACTTGGATTTTTTATTGCTAAAATTGAATTACTATCAATGATAGTAATTTTTTATTGTTAAAAAATGTCCTTTGACAATTGAATATGTAAAGTATTTTGTATTTTTTTCGGAAAGTGTCGTTTTAAATTTTTGGACGCGATTTATTGCAAAATAAATCGCTACAAATATACAAAAGTATATGGCGGATGCCCTGAGATAAAATGAGCAATAACAGGCGTGGCGTGACTGCGATAAGCCTCGGTTAGGTGTTTAGCAACCTTTTACCCGGGGATACCTCGAGCTTACCTGGGGAAGTAAAACTTTTCAGTACCCAGAGGAATATAAAACAATAGTGATTCACTTAGTAGCGGCGAGCGAAACGGGAACAGCCCAAAATTTGCGCGCTTGCGCGCAAGTGGTTCGGATATACAATAAAGAGTATAAAATTTTTTAGTTGAATAACCCTGGAAAGGGTAGCCAAAGAAGGTGATAGCCCTGTAAACGAAAAGGAATTTTAGCTTGAGTATATTCCAGAGTAGCCTCGGCTTCAAACCGTGGTGAATGCGGGAGTACTATCTCCTAAGGCTAAATACATTTTATCATCGATAGTGAACTAGTACCGTGAGGGAAAGGTGAAAAGTAGCCCGGTAAGGGCGGTGAAATAGTACCTGAAACCATATACTTACAATGAGTCGGAGCCCCGCAATACTGCGGGGTGACGGCGTGCTTTTTGCAGAACGAGCCAACGAGTGTATGCTTTTTGTTGCTTAAGTTCGTATATCGAACGCAGGCGTAGGGAAACCTAGTTTTAAAGAGCAAAAATAATAATAAAAAGTATACGACCCGAAGCCAGGTGATCTATCCATGACCAGGGTGAAACTCTGAGAAGTCAGAGTGGAGGCCCGAACCGGTTGGTCGTGCAATTCCATCGGATGAGTTGTGGATAGCGGTAAAAAGCCAATCGAACCTGGTAATAGCTGGTTCTCCTCGAAATAGCTTTAGGGCTAGCGTTGTACTTATTCAAGCGGAGGTAGAGCACTGACTGGGATGAGGTGGATTCGTCCTACTTATTCCTATCAAACTCCGAATTCCGTTTGTTCTATACAGCAGTTAGAAAGTGGGGGCTAAGCTCCATTTTCAAAAGGGAAACAGCCCAGATCGCAGATTAAGGTCCCTAAATATATACTAAGTGGAAAAGGAAGTGATATTTTTTATACACCTGGGAGGTTGGCTTAGAAGCAGCCATCCTTTAAAGAATGCGTAATAGCTCACCAGACTAGAAATATCGCGCCGAAGATGTAACGGGGCTAAAGTATATTACCGAAATCGCGGATTTGCGGACTTCACAAAGGAAAAGGTAGCGTATCATCGCTATATCACTGGTAAAACTAAAATTTTTTATCTCTTTTGTGAAGTCCGCAACTGGTAGAGGAGCATTTCCTTTGCAGTGAAGCTTCATGGTAACGTGGAGTGGAGCGGAGGGAAGAGAGAATGTTGGCACAAGTAACCACAAGCAAGGTGAGATACCTTGCCACCGAAAGCCTAAGGTTTCCTTGGCAATGAATATCAACCAAGGGTTAGGCGAACCTAACTTCTTGCCAAAACTGGTAAGAGGGATGGACAGCAGGTTAATATTCCTGCCCTTTTTTGTTGTTTCAAAATATAATCGCGCAAGCGATTAAACGGGGTGACGAAATTTAGTAAATACGGCGTCTTATTGGATTGATGTTTGTTATATAAGATTAGAATGACGGCAAATCCTCATTCAAGCCTTTTAATAGGCGTTTTCAAATATAATGACGAAATCTTGCTTTGGCAAGGTGAAGCGTATTGAGCAAGTTTCCCAGAAAAGCCTCTAGAGTTAACAACAAAAAATCCGTACTAAAACTGACACAAGTAGGCACCCGTGAGAGTGGGAAGGTGAACGGGTGAGAATTCGTTAAGGAACTCGGCAAAACATCATCTGTAAGTTCGCGATAAAGATCGACTGCCAATATTTCTGTATTGGTGGTCCGCAGCTACAGAGTTCTGGCGACTGTTTATCAAAAACACAGCTCCCTGCGAACTCGAAAGAGGATGTATAGGGGGTGACGCCTGACCAGTGCTAGAAGGTTAAATGCAGATGGTTATTTTGCTTCGGCAGAATAGCTGTTGGTATAAGCCCTAGTAAACGTCAGCAGTAACTATAACTGTTCTAAGGTAGCGAAATTCCTTGGCTAGTAATTGTAGTCCTGCACGAATGGCGTAACGACCGGGACACTGTCTCAACGAATTGCCCGGTGAAAATGCAGTACCAGTGAAGATGCTGGTTACTTGCGGATAGACGGAAAGACCCCAGAAGCTTTACTGTAGCTTGATATTGAATTTATTGTTTAGTTGCTCAGCATAGCGAGGAGGCTTTGAAACTGTACTTTTGGGTATAGTGGAGCCGACAGTGAGATACTCGCTTTCTTAATGGTAAATTCTAATCCCTTTACAGGGAGACAGTATCTGGTAGGCAGTTTGAATGGGGCGTTCTCCTCTAAAAAAGTAACGGAGGAGTATTTTAAGGTCAGCTAAGCGCGGATGGAAATCGCGCTAATCGTGTAAAGGCATAAGCTGGCTTGACTGCAAGACTGATACGTCGAGCAGTTGCGAAAGCAGATCTTAGTGAACCGATGCTGAATATAGATGTCGGCAGAGATCATCA
>JBBTYX010000040.1:0-7177 GCA_038078515.1 Patescibacteria group bacterium
GTACTTACTTGTTTCTCACTCCGTTCGAAATAAGTATCATGGCAATGTTAAAAAGTTAGCAGAAGGAGCTCGTAAAGGAGGTTTAAATTTTTAAATATTTAATTATGTATCACAAGAAAAAAGAAAAATCAGAGTTTGACCATCGTTTAGTTGATTTGGCGCGCGTAGCAAGAATTACCGAAGGAGGAAGGAGATTTAGTTTCAGAGCTTTAATAGTATTGGGAAATAAAAAAGGCAAAGTAGGCATTGGACTTGCTAAAGCCAAAGATGTTGCCAGCGCTATAAATAAGGGTATAAATAAAGCTAAAACAAGACTAATTAATGTTCCTATGTATAAAGGAACATTGCCATTTGAAGTTGAATCAAAATTTAAAATGGTAAACATAATTTTACGTCCTTTGTTTCATGGAAAGGGTATTATTGCAGGAGGCGTTGCGCGCGATATTTGCGAATTAGCTGGATTTGAGAATATAAATATAAAGATTTTATCAAAAAGTAAAAACAAGATAAATAATGCCAAAGCTGTTTTATCGGGATTTAAAAAAATAAATGAAATTTTAAAGGTAAAAAATATTGTTAGTTAATTTATAAACTATGCAGTTACATCAAATACAAACAAAAACCAATCTAAAAAAATCAAGAAGAGTTGGCAGGGGAGGTAAAAGAGGCACTTATTCAGGAGCTGGTATTAAAGGTCAAAAATCTCGAGCAGGAGCAAAAATTAGACCAGAAATTCGCGATTTTATTAAAAAATTGCACAAACTAAGAGGGCGTTAGTTAGTTTTTTATATTTTTTATGTTACAAAAAATTATAACTATTTTTAAAATTTCAGATTTGCGAAACAAAATATTATTTGTTTTAGCTATGATGGCTGTTTTTAGAATAGGCGCAAGTATTCCAGTAACAGCAGTTAATAAAGAGGCGTTACAGAACTTTTTTTCTGGAAACTCTGCTTTTGGATTATTAAATATATTTACTGGAGGTTCTTTATCTCAAGTTTCTTTGGTGATGTTAGGACTTGGACCTTATATTACAGCAACTATTATTATGCAACTTTTAACTATGGTTTTTCCTAAGTTAAAAGAAATATATCATGAACAAGGCGAACACGGACGACAGAAATTCAATCAATTATCGCGTCTTATTACTATTCCACTTGCTATTTTGCAAGGATATGGATTTTTAACGCTTTTATCAAGACAAGGAATTTTATCAGACACTTCTTTATTTTCTATTGTATCAAGTGTTGCAATTATTACTGGAGGCGCGATATTTTTAATGTGGTTAGGAGAACTTATTACTCAAAAAGGCATTGGCAACGGTATATCGCTTTTAATATTTGCTGGTATTATTTCTGGTATTCCGGGAGCAGTGAGAAATGCTATTATTGATTTTGATCCATCAAAAATTAATCAATTTATTTTACTTGCTGTTATTTCTGTAATAGTAATAGCTGGCGTTGTGTTTATAAATGAATCACAGCGAAATGTTCCGGTTTCTTACGCTAAACGTATTCGTGGCAATAGAATGTATGGAGGAGCAAGCACGTTTTTACCAGTTAAAGTAAATCAGGCTGGCATGATTCCTATTATATTCGCGCTTTCTGTATTAGTATTTCCTCAAACTATAATCAGTTTTTTAGGCACATCAAGTAATCAATTTATAGCTAATATTTCATTTGTTGTTAGCAGTTTTTTACAAAATCAATTTATTAATGGCGGGCTATACTTTTTATTAGTTGTTGCTTTTACTTATTTTTATACTCAAATTACTTTTGAGCCTAAAACAATTTCTGAGAATTTACAAAAACAAGGCGCTTTTATTATGGGAATGAGACCAGGAGATGAAACCACGAATTATTTAAAACGCACTGTTAATCGCATTACTTTATTCGGAGCTTTATTTTTGGGATTGGTTGCAATAGTGCCTATTATCGCGCAATTTATTACTGGAATAAGCGCTTTAGTTATAAGCGGCACAGCAGTGCTTATTGTTGTTGCAGTAGTAATTGATACAGTTCGTCAAATAGAGGCTCAAGTTAGCGTAAGGGAATATTAAATAAGAACCTCTAATTATTTCTAAATCTACGCTTACTGCGTTCGCTACATTGCTTCGCAATAACACTTCGTTCATTAAGAAATAATTGAGAACCTTGTTGTTCGCGTTGTTCGCTTTGCTAATCAATTTAACTTTTTAAATGTATTATGAAAATTATTTTATTTTTGGGTCGTTCTGGTTGCGGAAAGGGAACGCAAGCTAAATTGCTAATAAAAAAATTAGATTATGAATATATTGGTAGCGGAGAACTTTTACGCAAAAGATCAGAAATAGATGATTTTACAGGAAATAAAATGAATGAAATACTGGAAAAAGGCATATTACCGCCTATTGGAATTGTTTTTACTCAATGGATATATAAGTTAGATGAATTAAAAAATAAAAGAAAAGAAAATAGCGTAAATGGAATTGTAATTGACGGGTCTCCTCGCAGAATTATGGAAACTTACCTGTTAGAGGAAATTTTTAAATGGTATGAATGGGATGACATTAATTTTATTTTATTGGATATTTCGCGAGAAGAGTCAGCTAAAAGACTTCGCGAAAGAGAGCGAGAAGATGATAATGAAAAAGCCATAAATAACAGATTGGATTTTTACGAAAAAGAAGTAGTTCCTATTGTAAAATATTTAAAAAGTAAAGATAAGTTAATTACTATAAACGGAGAAAAAAGCATTGAAGAAGTAAATCAAAATATATTAAAAGCATTCAATGATAAATAATTTACAAAAACCTCAAGCAATTTTTTTAATGGGTTTTGTTGCGTCTGGAAAAGACACTCAAGCATTTTTATTGGAAGAAAAGTATGGTTTTTTAAGGATTAGATCTAGTAAAATAATTAAAGACAAATTTAAATCAAATCCTGATGATAAGGATGTTAAATTAACAAAAGAGCAATATTATAAAGGGCTTTTAATAGAGCCAAGTATTATCGCGAAGTGGGTGCTTGAAGACGTTAGAAAAAAATATAATAAAGGAAAATCAATTGTTTTTGGAGGCTCTCCACGAACTTTATATGAAGCTGAAAATGAGTTGCCTGAAATGATTAAACTTTATGGCAAGTATAATGTAAAATTGATTTTTATTGATATTACAGAAGAAGAAGCAAGAAATAGAATGGAAAAAAGACTTATATGCGAGAAATGCGGAGAAATTATTAGATTTGATAAATATAGCAATGTTAAAATAGGCGATAAATGCCCGATTGTTAAATGCAATGGATTTGTTGTTGCAAGAAAATTAGATGCTCCTGATGTTTCTGATGTAAGAATTAAAGAGTATTATAATAGAACTTATCCAGCAGTTGAATATTTAAAAAAGAGAATAAAATTTTATAATATAGATGGCACCAAAAACATAGAAGATATACATAAAGAGATAATTAAACATATACTATGATTGTTGATTCCTCTAAAAAATTAAATGATTTGCGAGAGAGCGGAAGAATACTTAAAAATATTGTAAGCAAATTAAAAAGTAAAACAGAAATTGGTATTAGCGCTTATGATCTTGATAAATTAGCGCAAGAACTTACTAAAAAAGCAGGAGTAAAACCTGCTTTTTTAGGCTATAACAATTTTCCAAACGCTTTATGCGTTTGCATAAATGAAGAAGTAGCGCATGGTATCCCTCGCAGAGATAAAATTATAAAAGCAGGAGACATAGTGAGTTTAGATTATGGGATTATTTATAAAGGCGTTTATACTGACCACGCAATAAGTTTCACTATCGGTAACTCGGTTACCGATAGTGAAAAGCTTGTAAAAATTACAGAACAGGCAATGTATAAGGGAATTGATGTTGTTAAAACCGGGATTAAAACAGGCGATATTGGTTTTGCGATTGAGAGTTTTATTAAAAAAGAAAGCAATTACGGCATAATAAAACGTCTTGTGGGACATGGTTTGGGTGATAAAGTGCATGAAGATCCGCATATTCCTAATTTTGGCAAAAAGGGTTACGGCAGTATTTTACGCGAAGGAGAAGTTATAGCGATTGAGCCTATTATTGCTTTAGGTAGCGGAGATATAAAGTTAGATAAAGATAAACATACTTATATCACCAAAGATAGAACCTTATCTGCTCATTTTGAACACACCATACTTGTTAAAAAAGACGGGTATGAAATAATCACATAATGTTTAAAGAAATATTTACAATTTTTTTATTTTCTATTGCCCCTATAAGCGAGCTTCGCGTAGCTATTCCATTAGGGATTTTAAAATATGATTTTCCAATATGGCTTGTTTTTATTATTGCTATAATAGGAAATTTAATCCCAGCATTTCTTATTTTATGGTATTTGGAGACAGTATCAAATTTTTTAAGAAAAAGAAGTAGTTTTTTTGAAAAGTTTTTTTCTTTGCTTTTTGAATATACACGAAAAAAGCACTATAAAAAAATAGAAAAATACGCTATTTGGGCGCTTTTGATATTTGTGGCAATTCCTTTTCCTTTTACAGGAGCATGGAGCGGTTCGCTCATTGCTTTTGTTTTTGGTATTGAAAAAAAGAAAGCTCTTGCTATAATTAGTTTAGGCGTTTTAATAGCGGGAATAATTGTTACATTTTTAGTTTTAGCAGGAAAATTAATATTAAATTAGTTTTTTATGAAATATAAGAACCTCTAATTATTCGTAAGCTCGTTACACTCGCAAACGAATAATTGAGAACCTTGTTTTTTACATTGTTCGCTTTGCTCACAATAAGAACCTTTAATTATTCGTAAGCTCGTTCCACTCGCAAACGAATAATTGAGAACCTTGTTTTTTACATTGTTCGCTTTGCTCACAATAAGAACCTTTAATTATTCGTAAGCTCGTTCCACTCGCAAACGAATAATTGAGAACCTTGTTTTTCAAAATATGAAATATATAATAGGAAATTGGAAAATGAATCCAAATACTTTAAAAAAGGCAGAAGAACTTTTTAAAGATATTGAAAATGGATTAAAAAATGCAGATTTACCTGACAAAAAAGTAATAATTTGTCCTCCGTATTTATATTTATTCCAGATTCTAAATTCTAAATTCCAAATTCTAAAATTTGGCGCTCAAAATTGTTTTTGGGAAGATAAAGGAGCATTTACTGGCGAGATTAGTCCAGCTCAGTTAAAAGAAATTGGCGTGGAATATATTATTTTAGGTCATTCAGAAAGAAGAAGAGAATTAGGAGAAAGCTATGAAATGGTTTCTAAAAAAATAAATGCCTCTGTTCGCAATAATTTAACTCCTATACTATGTTTTGGATCAAATAGCAGAGATATTAAGAAAGAAAAACAAGAAATACAAGAACAAATCAAAACAGTATTTACTAATTTAAGCGATTTAAATAATTTATCAGAAAAAATTATTATCACTTATGAACCAATTTGGGCAATAAGCGTTAATAAAAACAGCGTTCCTGCAACTGCGGAGCGCGCTAAAGATATTATTTATTTTATAAAAAATATTATAAAAAGCTATAATTTACAAGCTAAAAGTTATATTTATGGCGGTAGTGTAGATTCAAAAAATATAGCTTCTTTTATTGAACGGGATAATATCTCAGGCGTATTAGTAGGAGGCGCAAGCTTAGACGCCAAAGAGTTTACACAAACAGTAAAAAACGCTTAATAATATTTTTCTTAACTATTGAGACGATCGTCTAAAATGTCAGAATTTTTTATAGTTAATCGTTTTTAGAAAATGTAATAATAATCGCAATCCATTTATAGATAGCCTTATGCCAAGAAAGAATTGATAAAAGATATTTTAGCTCTACTAAATTTTTTAAAATCCATCCTAAAAATCCTCCGAATATAAAGCCGTTTAAAGTGGTAATAGCCCATTTTCCGCCAATAGGTATTATAAATTTTGTTTTTACTGGATAATGTATTCGCGGTTTTTTATTGTTATTTATTTTATCAATTATAATCTTGGCTATATAATTGCCTTCTGATATTGCTTTTTGAGCAGTTGCTGGAATATTTTTGCCATAAATATCATAAGAACTTACAGAGTCTCCAATAGAAAATATATTATTGCATATATCGCCCTCTTTTTTATTTTTATATTTTAATCTTAAATACGAATTTGCTTTTAGCAAGCCGTTTTTTTCTTTAACAAATGGAAGATTGTATAAAAGCGGATTATTTTTAATTCCTCCTGCCCATATAAACAAATCATAAGGAATATTGTAGCCATTGTCTAAAATAACTTTTTTATTGATAAGTTTTTTAATAAAATGATTTTTTAATATTTTAATATTTAGTTTTTTTAACCGTTTTTCCGCGAGTAAAGATACTTTTTCTGGAAAAGATTTTAAAATTTTGTCATTTCCTTCTATTATTTTTATTGAAAGTTCTGTTTTACAGCATTTTCTAAAACAACTGATTATTTCAGCTGCTGTTTCAATTCCAGATGTTCCTCCTCCTCCAATAACAATTTTATTTGGAATAATATCAGCGAGTTTTGTGGCGCGTCTTATTTTTATAGCGTCAACAAAGTTTTTTAGTTTTAAAGAATATTCTTTTATTCCAGGAATATCGTAAAAATTAGTTTGCGAGCCTATTGCTATAACCAGATAATCAAAAGAAATTTCTTCGCAATCTTCTAATTTTATTGAATTTTTTTTACAATTAATTTCTGATACCTCGCCTTTTATAAAGTCAATTTTTTTGTTTTTAACAATATTTTTTATTAAAATATTAGAGCGGTTATAAAGCGCGTATTCAGAAACGCGAGGAGAAGCTGACGCAATCTCGTATAGCGCCGGGATAAATGTGTGATATCGGTTTTTTTCTATTAAAATAATTTTAACAGGCAAATTATTTTTTTTAGCAAGTTTTTCTAATGTTATTGCGCATTTAATACCGCCAAAGCCAGCGCCTAATACTACAATTTTTTTCATAGATAAATTATATCATGGCAAAGTAATAAGAAAAACATTGACAAATAATTTTTTTAATGGTAATAAGGAAAATAATGGAACCTTTATAAAAGGTTATATTGGAAGCTTAGTGGCTAATTTCTTGTCTAGTTTTAGCAAAAAATAATTTTAATTTGTGCGCAGTTGTGAAGTTGACTGCGCACATATTTTTTTATATAATAATTGAATATGGTAAACCCTATAGAAAGAG
>JBBTYX010000040.1:7187-7980 GCA_038078515.1 Patescibacteria group bacterium
GGAATCAAGCAAAGCAAAAACACCTACTATAGAGAGAGTGCAAACTGAAACCATAGAAACTCCTGAAGGCAAAGAAAAAGCTAAAGGATTTATAAAAAGGAGACTTGAAGGGGCTTTAGAAAAAGGCGCTTTTGGAGGTATTGGATTGGACTCGTTTTTGATATGGTTAATACAAAAAGGCGGGGAACAAGCTAGAAAGTATGCTATGAGCGAGCTAAAAGGTTCGTGGAAAGCTATTTCAAATATTTCTTAAATTAGTAAATTTAATATTTTTATGGACCCTGATTTTAATAAAAAATTACAAGATCAAAAAGATAAGATTTTAGATTTAGCTACAGAGGTTATATTATATAGAGCAGAAAAAAGAATAAAAGAAGATAATAGTTTAGATTTAAAACAAGTGCTTGATGAGGAAATTGTTAAAGCATTAAAAGAAGTTGAAGATATAAGTGAAAATATTGCTCATAAAGAATAATAATTTTATTCATAATTATAACAGTGAGCAAGGAAAGTTTAAAAAAACTAAACAAAGCTAAGCGCTGGAGCAGGCTTTTGAAACATTGCCCTTAATTTTTAAATTTTAAAAATCAAGATTTTAAAATGACTCAAGAAAGTTTAAAAAAACTAAACAAAGCAAAGCGCTGGAGCAGGCTTTTGAAACATTGCCCTTAATTTTTAAATTTTAAAAATCAAGATTTTAAAATGACTCAAGAAAGTTTAAAAAAACTAAACAAAGCAAAGCGCTGGAGCAGGCTTTTGAAACATTGCCCTTAATTTTTAAATTTTAAAAATC
>JBBTYX010000041.1:0-4502 GCA_038078515.1 Patescibacteria group bacterium
TGCAAAAGATGATATTTTTATTAAGATATTATATATAATATAAAGTCAAAAGTCTCAAGGCTTATTGATAATACATGTGTTATGTATATCAGCCTTGAGACTTTGTTGTGCATCATAGATGTGAGAAATACCTAGCGGCTAATTACATTTTATATACTCCTTTCTTTATATAAATTACATACCTATTCAATCATATTTTTTATTCACCTTCCTTTCCTGTTTTTTCTTCAATTAAATTTTCAAAGAAGTTTGTCTGGTAGGCTACGGGATGCTACGGGAAGCATCAAGTGAAACCGTCAAACCCCTACCATACAATCAGATTATGATATACTATTAAGATTACTTTATTTTTATAGAAATGTCAATATTTTGTATATTTTTTTTATGTTGATTTATAGACATTTTAAGGTATGGTGTTTTTTAAAAGGCAAGTTTTCCACTATTGATACTATATGCTTGATACTATATACTTAATACTAAATATGTACGATATAGTTACAATTGGTTCTGCAACACGCGATGTTTTTGTTAAAACAGATCAGTTTATTAAAATAAAAGAAAACGATTTAAAAACAGGCATTGATATTAGTCCGACTGATTTAGGTGGCGTATTGCCTTTAGACTCCAAAGTGGAGATTAATAATATACACTTTGATACTGGAGGAGGGGCAACTAATGTTGCAGTGAGCTTTGCGAGAAAGGGTTTTAAAGTTGCGTGCATAAACGCGCTTGGCAATGATTTTAATGGACGCGATATAAAAGAAGCTCTTTTAAATGAAAATGTTGATATGTTATTTCAGGAAGTCAAAGGCAAATTTACTGGATATTCTATTATAATAGTAAGTAATGAAGGCGATAGAACGGTTTTAGTTTACAGAGGAGCGTCAAGCGATTTAGACGCTGATAAAATTGAGTTTGAGCGTTTGAAAAACGCGAAATGGTTTTATATAACATCGCTTAACGGAAATTTGGATTTGTTAGGAATAATTATTAAGTTTTGTAAACATAATAATATTAAAATAGCTTTTAACCCCGGTTCTCAAGAATTAAAACAAGGTCGCGAACTAATGAAATTTTTGCAAAATATTGATATTTTAATTTTAAATCAAGAAGAAGCGTCAATGCTTTGTAAATTGTCATTTGAGGAAAAAGATAGAATAGTAGAAAAGCTTTCTAATTTAAGCAAAGATAATATATTTGTAATGACAAAAGGGCGCAAAGGCGTTATTGTATCTGATGGAATAGATATATATGATGCTTTAATATTTAAAGAGCGCGAAACAGTAGATAGAACTGGAGCAGGAGATGCTTTTGGGTCTGGATTTTTAATTGGTTTTTTAAAAGGAGGAATAAAAGAAGGAATAAGGATTGGTTCTGCAAATAGCACTTCGGTTTTGGAATATATGGGAGCTAAAAAAGGCTTGCTTACAAAAAAAGAATTAAATTCTGAAAGATGGAAAATTAATAATTTAAAAATTAAAAAGTATTCTTTGTAAAAACACAAAGCACAGAATACAAAACCCAAACAAACCACAAAGCCCAAACTTACAAAAGCACAAATAAAGAACATTTTATGTTTTAGTGTTTTGTGAAGTTTGTGTTTTGTTTGTAATTTGTATTTTGTAATTTATTAAACTATGTCTTCAATAAAAAAAATTTCTGATATTTTAGGCGCTGATGTTAAAACATTAGAACAGATGAGCGCGTTTATGGGTAATTTGACCGGAAAAACAGGCGTTTTTGATAATATAATATATAACAATAATAATGCTATAGAAAAAGTGTTAAATAAGTTTGGCATTATATTAGGTAATTCAGACGCTGTTTCAAGACTTATTTTAGATAATTTTCGCAGCATTGATAATGAACTTTTTAATGTTTTAAATCGTCCTAATTTAGGAAGCGTTAGCGGAGCAACAACTTTGATTTCTGCCGCGTATAAAGCCACTCCAGAAGATGATATTGGTTTTTTTTTAAAAAAAGATAAAGCGCGGGAAATGCTTTTAAGTACTCCTCCGCCTAATATTATATCAGGATTAAAATATAAAAACGCTAAAGAATTATTAGAAAGAGAAAAATTAGAAGAAGTTTTTCCAGCGCTTCGTTTTATTGAAGAAAGAGAATGGATGAATAACATATTCCTTCCGGAATATAAAAAACTTAAAGCATCTGATTTTGAAAACCGCCCTATTGATTTGATTGTGCTTCCAGAAAAATGGTTAAAGCTTACAAAAAGTTTTATGCATAAAAAATATCATAATGTTTCTCATTTAAAAGAATTAGGAATTATTTTTATTATTCCTATTGAAATTGATACTCCCGGGCAAACTTTGCGAATGTTTTCTTTGCTTTTACATTATTTATACGAAGTGCCTTTTTATTCTAAGTTAATAAAAGGATATTCTAAGAGCAATGGAGAATTTTCTTCTAAACTTAATTCTGAAAAGGATAAAGATTTTTCTAAAAATCTTATTTCGCTTTTACGAGGAGATGTTATTGATGTTGAAATTTATAAATCACAGAAAAAAGATAGTTTTATTTTGCCTATTATTCAAAGATATTTATTTAAGGATAATCAAAATGATAAAAGGCTTTTTATACCGCATATAAACCCTGAAGCTATTCATTGGAAAAAAGCTCAAAATATGTTAATAGGTTTTATGAAGCGTCAAGGTTTTAATATAAATTATTTACGCAATATTGATTTTGTGGGCGATTTTTTTCCTATTGATGGCAATGGCAAACAAGAATTAATAAGTTTTGATTTAGTTGATAATGCGATGAGTTTAGTAGAAAAAAGTAAATTTACTTATCATTATAAAGAAGCGCTTTGGAATAAGATTTTTTCAGAATTTGTAGGCGGGGATAAAAAAATGGAGGAAATGATTTTGAATAATATGGATAAGGGATTTATTGAATTTACAGCGTAAATTTTTATTTTTTTAATAAAAAACAAAATCCTTTTTTTATTTTAATATATGTTTAAATTAAAAGACTATTTATTAAAGGCTAAGCAAAATAATTGGGCTGTTCCGCATTTTAACGTGGCTAATTTAGAGATGATAAAAGCAATAGTAGAATCGTCTGAAGAATTAAAAGCGCCAGTAATGATTGGAATGTCAGAGAGCGAAAGAGAATTTATAGGACTTGATCAAGCAGAAAGCATAATTAAGGATTATAAAAAAGCTGGAGCAGTTGTTTTTTTAAACGCTGATCATTCAAAAAGTTTTGAATCTTGTAAAAGAGCTATTGACAAGGGTTTTGATTCAATACATTTTGACGGTTCTCATGTAAGTTTAAAGGAAAATTTTGAAATTACTAAAAAAGTAGTTAAATACGCTAAAAAGAAAAATATTGACATTAGTATTGAAGGAGAATTAGGATGTATGCCAACAGAAAGCTCTAAAATTTACAATAAAAAAATTGAAGTAAAAAAAGAGTATTTTACTAAACCAAAAGAAGCGCGCGCGTTTATAGAGACTACTGGCATTGACAGATTAGCGTCAGTTGTTGGAAGTATACATGGTATCGCTGCTAATAATCCTCATTTGGATATTGATTTAATTAAAAGAATTAATATTGAAGTTGGGAATGTTTCTCTTGTTTTACACGGCGGTTCCGGAGTATTGCCTTTGGATATAAAAAATGCTATAAAAGCAGGAATAAGCAATATTCATATTAGCACAGAACTTAGGATTATTTATAAAGAATCATTAATTAAATCTCTTAGTAAAGACAATATCGCGCCTTATGCGATTATGGAACCTGTGATTAAAGATATGAAAGAATTTATAAAAGAAAAAATTAAATTTTTTGGAGCAAATAATAAGTTATAAAAAATTATTAAATTTATGAAAATTATTAAATTTATAAAAAATTATTAAATTTATGAAAATTATTAAATTTATAAAAAATTATGAAAAATTTTGATTGGATATTTATAATATTTGGTATTTGGCTAATCATAGCGCCTTTTATTATTGGATATGCTTTTTCCGGAGCATTTTGGAATGATATTTTAACTGGAATCGCGCTTATAGTTATAAGTATTTTATTTTTTTCGCGAGAATAAAATAGCTATATATTAAAAGCTTGACCAAGAGCCTTTTTTAAGTTAAGATAAGATATGAATTTAGGTCCTTGCGCAATTTGCAGAAAAAATATTTCTTTTAATCAAGTGGAAAAAGCAGACATAAAAAAGAATATTAAAGGAAATAATGCCGAAATATGGCAAATTTCTAAAAATAGGAACTTTTTCCATATTGATTGCAATAATTGTAAAAGCTCTATATTTGCTATGAGTTTAGTATGCCCGTATCCGTTTACAGGACAAATTTTTTCTATGGTTATTCAAACACCAACTGATTTAATAAAAGAAGATTTGATAAAAATTACTAATAATAATCAAATTAGCGCGGACGAAGCTCTTGAAATAATAAAAAATTTAAAATAAGAACCTCTAACAAATTCTAATTTCACTTTGTTCAATAAGAATTTGTTGA
>JBBTYX010000042.1:0-1161 GCA_038078515.1 Patescibacteria group bacterium
CGCTTCGCTCACAATAAGAACCTCTAATTATTTCTAAATTCACTTCGTTCATTAACAATTTTAGGAGAACCTTGTTGTTCGCTTTGCTCAAAAGAAAATTAAAATCGGTAACCGAGTTACCGCTAAGAATAAGAACCTCTACAAAGTTGTAAATTCTCTTTGCTCATTAAGAGCTTTGCGAGAACTTTGTTGTTCGCTTCGCTCACAATAAAAAAGTATTTTGTTTTTTATTAAAAATTTTATGTATAAAACAATTACAGTTAAAAAAATATCTGATTCGCGTGGAAAGGATACAATTGAAGTGGAAATTAATGGAAGCATTGCTTCAGTGCCTGCGGGTGCGAGCATTGGCAATTTTGAGGCTAAATTTGTTTCCGCGAATAAGGCAGTTGAAAATATTTTAAATATTATTGCACCAGCGTTTTTAGAAAAGCCTATAATTGAGCCTAAGGAATTTGACGAAATACTTATTAAATTAGATGGAACAGAGAATAAATCGCGCTTAGGGGCAAACGCAATACTTGCAATGAGTTTGGCTAACGCGCGTTTAAATGCAAAAATTGTTGGTTTGCCATTATATAAATACATAAATAAAATATCCACTTTTAAAGCGGAAATTAAGTCGCCGCGTATTTTAGCTAATTTTTTTCATGGCGGAATGCATTCTATCAATAAAAATATTTTTCAAGAATATTTAGTTATACCTAAAACAAGGAATATTGCCGAACAAATTAAAATTATTAGAACTATTTTTAAAGAAATTGATGAAAATATGGACCCAGCTGGAGATGAGGGAGGATTTACTCCTAAAGCGGATAATTTTGAAAATCCGTTTGAAATTTTAAAAAAAGTTGTAAATAAATTAGGCTTAGATAATAAAGTAGATTTTGGAACCGATGTTGCTCTTTCCAGCGCTTCTGGAATTGATGTTACTGTTAATACTTACATTGATTTAGTAAAAAAATATCCAATTATTTATATTGAGGATCCATTTAAAGAAGATGATTTTGAAAATTTTGCTTTATTACGTGCAAAATTACAATCGGTAACCGAGTTACCGATAATGGTTGTGGGAGATGATTTAACTGTAACTAATCCTGAAAGACTTAAAAAAGCTATTAAAATAAAAGCTATAAACAGTATTATTATTAAGCCTAATCA
>JBBTYX010000042.1:1171-2732 GCA_038078515.1 Patescibacteria group bacterium
GCAGCGGGCACAAAAGGCCAACATGAAAATTATTGTGTCGCATCGTTCTGGCGAGACTGTGGATAACTTTATTTCAGATTTAGCTTATGGAATAGGCGCTTGGGGAGCAAAAATTGGGAATTTAGCGCAAAAAGAACGCTTATCAAAATATAATCGCTTGCTTGAAATAGAAAAAAATTATATTAAAATTTGATTTGCAATTTAATTTAAAAGTGTTATAATAATAATATGATAAAAAAACAAATTTTTCTTGGGTTTTTAATTTTAGGAATGGCTATAATTACACCGTTAATTTCTTATGGAGCTGAAAATGATGTTATTGAAGTTGAAGAAACAGAGAATTTAGCGTCTGAACAGGTAAATGAAGATGTAGAATTAGATGAAAATATAACAGCAAATGATTTAGATATTTCAGGGCAAAATATTTTGCCAAGCAATCCTTTTTATTTTTTAAAGAGCGGATGGAGAGGATTTCAAAGTGCTTTTACTTTTAATCCCGTTAAAAAAGCTGAATTAAAATTGCGTTTTGCTGACGAGAGGCTTATTGAAGCTAAAAAAATGGCTGAATCATTAGATGTAGAAAGAGCGTCTCAATTTGTTGAAAAAGCGATTGAAAAATATGAAAAAGAAACACAAAGAGTTAAAGAGCATATAGAAAATTTTAAAGATATTGATAAAGAAAAAGCAGAAAAGTTTATTGAACGGTTTACAGACCATCAAATTAAACAGCAAAAGCTTATTGATCGCATTGAAAATAAATTAATTGAAAAAGGCGTGGCTCCAGAAAAGATAGAGGCTATTATTGAACATAAAGAACGAGCAATGGAACACTTTGCAAATGGAGTTTTAAAAGTTGTTAATCCAGAAGTATTAAAAGAAAAATTAGAAAAAGCTATTGAAGAAGGCAGAGGTTCGCAATTTAAGCACTTTAAGAATTTGGAAATTTTAAAGAATTTAGAGGAGCGCGTACCAGAAGAAGCTCGCGAAGCTATTAAAAAAGCGCAGGAAAATGCTAAAAAAAGATTACATAATGTATTAGGCGAGAGCGAAGAAACAAGAGAAAGATTTAAAGATTTTATTGAGGATACAGGAGGTGATAGATTGCATAAGTTTAAAGTATTAGAAGAACTTGACGCGGATAATTTTGATTTTAATATAAAAAGAGTTTTAAATGAAGCGCGGGAAAATACTTTAGATAAAGTTAGTAATAGAATAGAAAATATTAAAGATGAGAATATTAAAGAAAAATTTTTTAAACGATTAGAAAATATAAATATTAAAGACTTAAATATAATTGATAAACTAGAAAGACGCTTGCCAGAAGAAGCTAATGAGAGATTACGCAAAGCTAAAGAAAAAGCTATTGAAAATAGGAACACTATTAAGGAAAGATTGGAAAATAGCGTTAATATGGGAACTGATGCAATAAATAATATAAAAGATCGGAAATTAGAAATTAAGGATAATATTCGCGCTCGTACTGATGGCGTCGCAATTCCAGGAGCTACGCGAGATGGCATAAATGATAAAGGTATTTTTAATCAAGTTGAAAAAAGAAAAG
>JBBTYX010000043.1:0-8148 GCA_038078515.1 Patescibacteria group bacterium
AAGAGCATACAATCTCTTCAAAGAACATGGGAGCGCGCGTTGATTATTATTAAAAAATTAGAACCTTTAATATTTTCTAAACTCATTATCATTCATTAAGAAAATATTAAGAACCTTGTTTTTTAATATTTTTTAATATTTATTAAAAAATATTAAAAAATATCTCCAATAGTAATGATAATAATCAATATAATTAATGCTATAAAAAAAGCGCCGTGAATTTTTGCTTCAATTTCTCTATCCATTTTTTTTCTGCGAATTTTCTCTATTATAACGAAAAATAATCTTCCTCCGTCTAACGCGGGAATTGGCAAGATATTTAATACAGCTAAATTAAGCGATATAATGCCAACAAAATTTATAAAATATGATACTCCTAAATCATAAAATTGTCCTGTTAAACGAGCTATACCAACAGGTCCAGCAATATCAGCAGATACTTCTCCGCTTAAAATTAAATCTTTTATTAACATTATAATAGCTACTATTATTGCAGCGAAATTAAGAGCGGCTTTTTCAAATCCCTTTATTATCGCTTTGTCCCAAGGATATGAAATAATGCCTACTTTAGCTAAAGAAATGCCGATTGAACCTTCGTTATTTGGATAATTTTCTCGCGCAAAAACTTTGCGTTCAAAAACTTCTTTCCCCCTCTCTATAGTTAAAACAATATTTTCTCCTTTATGGTCATTTATATAATTTTGTATATCTTTTATGCTTTCAATAACAATTGATGATTCATTATTTTTTATTTCTAAAATATTATCACCGATTTTAAGACCAGCTATTTCAGCAGGACTTTCTTTTGCCACATTAAGTATTTGCACTTCAGCGTTTTTTATATTTATATCTTTGCTACTATCAATAGCTTGCATACCGATTCCAAAGCCAATACTAAATAAAAAACCAGCTAAAAGAAAATTCATAAAAACTCCGGATATTAAAACAACTGATCTTTGCCATATGGGACGCGATGAAAAAGAATCTAAATCATTTCCTTTTTCACCGTCTTCGCCTTTAATTTTAACAAATCCGCCAAAAGGCAACCAATTTAAAGAATAATTTGTTTTACCCTTTCTCCAACTAAAAATACGCGGAGGAAATCCCAATCCAAATTCTTCTACTCTTATGCCAAATATTCGAGCTGTAAAAAAATGCCCTATTTCGTGAATAAGTATTAAAACTATTAGAACAATAATAAAAAGTATAATAGTAAACATAATATATTAATTTTCAATATTAGCAATTTTTTGTTCAGAAATTTCATCAATATTTTTATTGCATTCATCCACTGCTTCTTGTAATAAATCTTTTAATTTAAACTTTTCATCTTCGGAAATTTCTTTTTCGCGCTCTAAATCCTGAATAGTAGTCCAAAATTCTTCTCTGTTATTCCTTAGCGATATTCTGGCTTCTTCTTTGTGTTTGTGTATTTGCTTTTTTATATCTATTTTAAGTTCTTCTGTTAGCGATGGAAAGTTAAGCCAAATTTTTTGACCTTCTACATTAACTGTTGCTCGTAAATTTGCTTGTAAAAGCGCTCTTTCAATCGATTGTATAGCTCCTTTATCCCATGGTTCAATAATTAATGTTTTAGCTCCTTGCGAGGAAATACTTGCTAACTGTTTTAATGGCATATCAAAATTTTGATAACTTACCTTAATATCTTCCACTATACTAGAATTAGCGCGCCCAGAATGAATTTTAGCTAATTTATTTTTTAAGAATTCAATACTTTTATTAAATTCTGTTTTAAAATCTTCTTTTATAAACATAATATATTAATTTACATATTTAATACTAAATACTAAGTAAAAAATTTTCAAGTAAAATTTTAACATTTGGAAATCCTTGTTCTATTTTAAACTTTGTTTCTTTTAATAACTCCAAATTTTGATAACTAATTTTTTCTTTTTTTAATAATTCATTACATTCTATAAAAAAATAATTTATAATCTCTAAAATCTTCTTTTTTATATCAGACTTTTCTTTTATATTGTCTAATTCTTTATCTAACCATAATAATTTCTGACCATTGTTCATTTTTATTATTTTTTCTAAATTATTTATTTCTAATTGTTTGTTATTCTTTTTTCTTTTTTCTTTGCTTATAATTTGCGCTCGCGATCTTATTGTAGAAAGCAATCTATCTTCGTAAGGAGTTAATAAAAATATATAGGCATAATGCGGAGGCTCTTCAAAAGTTTTTAAAAAAGCGTTTTGAGCGTAAACATTTGCTAAATGAAAATTATCAATTACCAAAAATTTATAAGGAATTAAAGAAGGCGTTAAACTCAAAAAATAACTTGCTTCTCTAATGGTATCAATTTCAATTATATCATAATCCTCTATTATTTTGCAATCAGGATGATTGTTTAATTTTTTCATATTATTTCCTAATTTACTGGAAATAAAATCAAATACTAATTTTTTAGTATCATAACCTATAATAATGAAACTCCCTGGCTGTAAATTACTTAACATATAACATTATTATTTATTATATCTAATAATTGTTTTTTAAAATTTTCTTGCTTAAATTTTTGAACGGAATTTATTATATCTTGCTTATTATATTTTGCGTTTAATATTTTTTTAACTCCGTATTCTAAATTATTATTTTCAAATAATTCTCCGTTTAAACCGGGCTTAATGTATTCAATAGCGCCACCGCCATTATAACATAAAGCTGGAGTGCCTAAACTCATTGCTTCTATTGGAGTTAAACCAAAATCCTCAATGCAAGGCAAAATTAACGCGCGAGCATTTTTATATAAATTTATTAATTCTATGTTTTCAATAAAACCTAAAAATTTAATATTTTTATTAGCTATTTTTTTTAGTCTTTTTTTATTTTTCCCTTCCCCTGCTATGATTAATTTTAAGCCAAGTTTATTAAATGTTTTAATTGCCAATTCTATATTTTTATAATATTGCAATCTTGAAACAATAAGAAAATAATCTTGTTTTGGTTTTGTTTGGTTTTCTAATTTGTAATTTGTAATTTGTATTCCCGGGTATATAACTTCGCTTTCTCGTCTGTAATATTTTTTTATTCTATCTCTTGTGTATATAGAATTAGATATTATAATATTTGGTCTTTTAGAAGCCTCAAAATCCCAAATGCGCAAAAAGTGAAATAAAATTTTAGTTAAAACGCGAAAACCAAAAAATGTATTTTTATAAATATAGTCTTTGCTATTCTCCCATAAAAAACGGTTTGGAGAATGGCAATAATCAATATGAAATGTTTTAGGCTTTGTTATTATTGCTTTTGACCAAACGCCTGATGATATAACCAAATCATAATCATCTAAATTAAAATTCTCAATCACGCTCGGAAATAAAGGCATTAAAAATCTGCGCAACAATTTTATATACTGAATAAAAGATACAATAACGCGCGACTTAGGAAAATATTAGATACAAATTTTTTATTATAAAAAAGAACAAAAATAGGCGCGTTTGGAAATAATTCGCAAATTTCTTTTAAAACTTGTTCAGCGCCGCCTAAGTACATTAAAAAATCAACTACGATTGCTACTTTAAGCTTAAAATTAGGTCTAAGGTTTCTTTGGCTGTTTTTTCCCATGAAAATTTTTTAACGTTATTATATCCTTTTTGAATAAGCAATTTTCTTATTTTAGAATTATAAATAATATTATAAATCGCGTGTCCTATGCCTTCTGCGTCATGAGGATTGATTAAAATGGCGCTTCCAGAGGTTATTTCAGGCAAACTTGAAATATTTGAAGTTATAACTGGAATTCCAAAGTTTTGCGCTTCAATAACAGGTATTCCAAATCCTTCGTAAAATGAAGGTAAAACTAATGCTTTAGCGCGCTTTATTAAAGCGAATTTAGTTTTTTCATCAACATAATCTAATTCAATAATATCTTTGAAATAATTAGAAAGTTTGATTTGTTCTTTTATTTTTTGATATTCAAAACCCTTTTTGCCAGCTAAAATTAATTTTAGCTGACTTTTTTTATATTTTTGCTTAAATGATTCAAACCCTCTTATTAAATTAATTATATTTTTTTTAATCTCTATTCTTCCTATGTATAATATGTAACTTCCTTTTAAATTATGAATCGCTATATCATCTTTTATTTGTTCGTCTGTTGAATCAATTAAAGGCAGTCCATGATAAATTACTTTAATTTTGCGACTTGGAACATTATATAAATTTATTAAATCATTTGCTGTGTTTTGAGATACGGCAATAATTTTTTTAGCTCGTTTAACAGCTCCCTTTGTTATAAATCTTAAATATATTTGTTGTTTTTTAGTATAATAAATTGGCAATCGCTCATACGCTAAATCATGCACTGTTATAATACTTTTATCTGGAGACGATATTGGCAATAACTGTTCTGGATTAAAAAATATATCAGGCTTATCCCAAAATATTTTCCAAGCGAGTCTTCCTTGCGACCATAAATACCTTGAACGCAAAACTTCAATATTAATATCGTCAAAATCATTTTCCCATTCAGGCCATTTATTGGAATAAAAAACAATGTCTTTAAGCGTATTATTTCGTTTAGATAATTTAATAATGTTTTTTATCAATTGATAAGAATACTCTTCAAGACCAGTGCGATTTTTAATAAAAGCTGATTTAGCGGAAATAGCTATCATATAATACAAACAAATTAATTTTTAAAATCTTGCAATGCTTCTAACGCGATTCCAGTTCCTTTTATAACGCAAAGCAGAGGATCTTGAGCAATATAAGCTGGTATATTCACTATTTTATAAATTAAATTATTTATATCAGAAAGTAAAGCTCCTCCGCCAGTTATCACTATTCCTTTTTCTATAATATCTGAAGATATTTCAGGTTTTGTTCTTCGCAGAACTCGTTTAATGCCAGAAATAATATTATCAAGCTGAGAGCCAATAGCTTCTGTAATCTCATTAGTTTTAATAGTAATAATTCTTGGCATTCCACTAAACAAATCATTTCCTCTAACAGTTAAATTATCTTCTTGTTCTTCATCTCGTTTTAATGCTGAACCAATTCGCATCTTTATAATCTCAGCTGTTCCAATTCCAATATCCATATTATATGTTCTACGTATATAATCTAAAATAGCATTGTCAAAATCATCTCCTCCGGTTCGCACTAATTCAAATTCCACTAATCCTCCTAAAGATATAACTCCTATTTCTGTTGTTCCTCCTCCAATATCCACAACCATATTTCCAGACGGTTCTTTAATAGGCAATCCCGCGCCAAGCGCTGCTAATATTGATTCTTGCACTGTCCAAACCCTTTTAGCCCCTCCTTGCGTAGAGGCTTTAATAACTGCTCTTTTTTCAGCTGAAGTAATGCCGGCTGGAACGGAAATTATTATTTCAGGTTTAAAAAATAAAGAGACCCCTGCTTTATTTATAAAATATTTTATCATTGCTTCAGTAACTTGATAATCAGCAATAACGCCTTTTTTTAATGGGCGTTGAATACTTATATTTTCTGGCGCTCTGCCAATCATTTGTTTCGCGGTTTCTCCAACTGATATAATTTTACCGGTTTTTTTTTCTATAGCTATAACTGACGGTTCATTTATAACTATTCCTTTTTGCGGAACAAAAACTAAAGTATTGGAAGTGCCAAGATCAATGCCAATGCGACGAGTAAACATAATTTAGAATTTAGAACATAGAATTTAGGATTTAGAATTTAGCTAAATTCTAAATCCTAAATTCTTTTTATTCGCGCTCCCAATTTCTGAAGTCTTTCATCTATTTTTTCATATCCTCTGTCAACTTGGTAAATATTGTTAATTATAGTTTCTCCTTCTGCTAAAAGACCGGCTATGATTGATGTTGCTCCGGCTCGCAAATCAAAAGATTCAATTGTATTGCCGTAAAGCGGAGTTGGCCCGATAATTAACGCGCGATGCGGATCCATAATAATGCAATTTCCGCCCATTTTATTTAATTCATTGATATATTTAAAACGGCCGTCAAATAACGTGTCTTGAATTAATGTTGTTCCTTCTGCTTGTGTTGCTAAAACACCAAATGGAGCTTGAAGATCAGCAGGAAATCCGGGATATGGAAGGACTAAAACCTTAGAAACGGCTCTAAGTTTATTATAAGATAAAATTTTTAAACTATTTTTTTTTAATTCAAACATAATTCCAAATCTTTTAGCCATAGCTAAAATAGAAGTTAAATGTTCTGGAATAATGTTTTTTATTGTAATTTTACTTTTAGTTGAAGCTGCGAGCGATATAAATGTTCCTATCTCTATATAATCTGAAATTATTTTATGACGCGCTCCTTTTAATTTTTTTGCGCCATTGATTTTTAAACTATTAGATTTAATGCCTATTATATTGACTCCCATTTTTTGCAAGAAAAAACACAAATCTTGAACATGCGGTTCTGTGGCGCAAAGATTAATTTCTATTTCTTTTTTACTTAAAGCAGCGAAAAGTAAAATATTTTCCGTGGCTGTTGGAGAAAATTCATCTAAAACTACTATTGTATTTTTTACTTCGCCTGCTTCAAAAATATATTTATCATCAACTTCTTTTATTTTAACGCCAAGCGATTTAAACGCGTTAAAATGCGGTTCAAGGGTACGCGACCCAATATCGCATCCGCCAGGACTTTTTGTAGTAAATTTTTTAAAACGAGCAAGTGCTGAACCAATAAAAAGAATGGACGCACGCAATTTGCCAACTAAATTATAATCTATTTTAGCAGGGTCTAAATTTTTAGTGTCAATTTTAATTGACCGTTTTTCAATCCAATCCACGCGCGCCCCCATACTCTCTAAAATTTCAATCATTCTAAAAACATCCTCTATTAAAGGAACATTTTCTATAATACTTGGTTCTTCTGATAAAATAGTAGCTGCTAAAATTGGTAGAGCAGCATTTTTAGAACCGCGGACATCTATTTCTCCTTTTAAATGATAACCTCCTTTTATAACAAAGCTTTGTTCTTTCATGTTTAATATTAAAATAGCATAAATAAATTAAACTTTCAACATTTAAAGTTGACGATTTACGGATTTTTTCCTTTTATTAAAGCTGGAATAGTTTTTAAAATTATTTTTAAATCAAATAATATAGATTTTTTACTAATGTATTCAAAATCATATTTTAAATTTTTATATAAAGGAATATTCTTAGGCGCCTTAATCTGCCATAAACCTGTAATACCCGGCTTAACTAATAATCTTTTTTTTTCATTATTAGAATACTTTAAAACTATAAAAGGCATTTCTGGCCTTGGTCCCACTAAACTCATTTCCCCTTTAAAAACATTATATATTTGAGGAATTTCATCAAAAGAATAGCGTCTTAAAAATCTCCCTAATTTAGTAATTCTTTTATCAGAATTACTAATAGGAGATATATCGTATAAATTTACATTGTCTTTCATTGTGCGAAATTTATAAATATAAAATTCTTTTCCTTTAAACCCTATTCTTTTTTGCTTTATAAAAGCCCTTCCCTTTGAGTCTGCTTTAATAAAAATAGGAATTATAATAAAAAACGGTATAGCTAAAATTAAAGCAATACTTGATAATAATATATCTATTATTCTTTTTGTTATAATATATTGACTTTTACTAATTTTCATTGTATTTTTATATTGATTAAGCGGATTGGCTAATTACTTGCTCAATGTTTTACATTGATACAAGAGGAAAGTCCGGACACCTATACGCGGCAACTGGGAAATCCAGTCAGGTGTAATCTGAATTTTTTTTGGAGCAATCTAAAATTTAATTTGGAAGAATCGAGGGAATAAAGTGCCACAGAAACTATTTCTGCCCAATTTTTTATATTGGGAAAGAGTGAAAAGAGGTAAACCCTGCCTGGTGCAATCCCCTAGTCGCTTTTAACTAAATATTATTTAATTAAAAGCGACTAAGGGGAGCTTAGATAAATTATTAGCGTTTTATGAAATATTTTATTATTTTATAAAATACAGAATCCGGCTTATAAGTCTGCTTAATTGAATTCTACTTTATACGCAGTCTTGTTGTTCGCTTCGCTCACAATAAGTCTGCTTAATTGAATTCTACTTTATACGCAGTCTTGTTGTTCGCTTTGCTCACAATAAAGTCTGCTTAATTGAATTCTACTTTATACGCAGTCTTGTTGTTCGCTTCGCTCA
>JBBTYX010000043.1:8248-9668 GCA_038078515.1 Patescibacteria group bacterium
CAATAAGTCTGCTTAATTGAATTCTACTTTATACGCAGTCTTGTTGTTCAGGCTTTGCCTTCACAATAAGAACATCTAATTATTTCTAAATTCACTTTGTTCATTAAGAAATAATTGATAACCTTGTTTTGAGCTTTGCTCAAAATAATCTTTTTAATCATAACAAAAAACTTGCGTATTAAGCAAGTTTTTTGTTTTAAAACACATTGTATTAAACAAGACGCGTTAACCATTCCTTATATTCAACATTTATTCTATCAGCATAAATAGTTGCTATACAAGGAACTTTATAACTATGATTTATGCTTATTGTTTCCTCAACTTGTCGCACTCTTTGCTCTACTGTTTTTATCAATAAAACTACTTCGTCTATTTCTTCTAAACCTTCATTGCCGTTACGCGATATGGATTTTATAGGCCAAGTATTTATACAAGCAGCTATTTTTTGCTCTAATACTATTTTACCAAGTTTAATCGCTTCTTCTTGGTCTTTACATGTTACATATATTAAAACCATATTTTTATTTTATTTACTATTTTGGAGGTTTAAAACCCCATATGCCTAAAAATAATGAAGCTATAACTGTTGTGCTTAATATAACAGTTATATCTGACTCTGGTCTTATCCATATAATATAAGCTGCCAATCCCCAAATCCAAATAATTGTAAGACCTATCCATGGATATTTCATATATTTAATTTTAACATATAAAAATATTTACAGCAAGTCTTTTATTGATTTATATAATTCTGGATACTTATCTATTAAGATTAAAACCAAATCCTTGAATTTTTCATTAGCATCGTGATAAGCTTCTTCCTGTTTTAGGCGCGCTTCTTCTTCTAATTCGCGGGCGCGCTCTTTAGTGGCTTCTGAACTGATAGGAGCGACATAAAGATTTTCTTTTTCCATAAAATGCGTTTTTTCCTGATTTTCTATTTCTTTTATATTATATCTGTCAAAAAACATTTTAACTGCTTTAGGCATACTAAATTCCAGAGACATTTTTAAGCAAACCATATCTATAATTAAAAGCGCTCTTATAAAAGAAATTACTTCAGAAGGCAATTTTATATTATATTTTTCTGCTGCTTTTATTACTTTTAAGAATGTTACAGCAGAACTTCTTTCACGCATTGATAAATCTTTTTTTCCGCCACTATTATACCAAAAATCAAGAATAGGTTTAAAATCATTAGCTAATTCATTAACAATAAACTCTGATACTTTTAAATAAATTAAAAAATTTTTCTCATTTCTTGTCTTTAAAAGTTCTATTTGATGTTCTATTAACTGGTGACCAAAATTTACAAAACTTTCAGCTTCTAATGCATGGTCATTATCTGCTGCTCCTTTAAGAAATTTTAAAAGCCAAATGCGTTTTTGTTCTGGCCTTCCAACAATACCAAAATCAATCC
>JBBTYX010000044.1:0-6501 GCA_038078515.1 Patescibacteria group bacterium
CAGCAACTGTTATTGGAGAGGTTTTGGGCAAATATCACCCCCATGGAGACCTTCCTGTATATGGCGCAATGGTTAGAATGGCGCAAGATTTTTCTCTTAGAGAACCGCTTGTTAAAGGACAGGGGAATTTTGGAAGCATTGACGGAGACCCTGCGGCTGCAATGCGTTATACAGAAGCTAAACTTACAGCTCTTTCAGATTTGATTATAGAGGAAATTGATAAAGAAACCGTTGATTGGGCGCCTAATTTTGATAACACAACAGTAGAACCTAAATATTTGCCTGCTAAAATACCGCAGCTTCTTTTAAATGGATCCCAGGGTATAGCAGTTGGAATGGCAACAAGCATTCCTCCTCATAATTTAGGAGAATTAATAGACGCTGTAATTTATATTATAGATAATTTTGATAAGCGCGGAGAAATTAAAACAGAAGAGATAATGGAATTTATTAAAGGCCCTGATTTTCCAACTGGATGCACGATGTATGATAAAAAAGCGCTTTTAGAGGCGTATTTAACAGGTCGCGGAGGTATTCCTGTTCGCGCTAAAATAAAAATTCAAGAAAATAAATCAGGAAACGAAACAATAGAAATTATTGAGATACCATATCAAGTGAATAAATCAGATTTGATAAAAAATATAGCGGAATTAGTTGAAAAGAGTAATGATAAAAAGGAAAATAAAACTAAAAATAAAGGAGTTCTTGATGGAATATTTGATATTGTTGACGCTTCTCGCGAAGGTAAAATTAGTATTAAAATAGAACTTAAAAAAGGAGTTTCTGGGGGAAAAGTAATAAATAATTTATATAAACATACAGCTCTTCAGAAAAATTTTAATTTTTTAATGATTGCGCTTGTTGATGGAATAGAACCGCGCATTCTTCCTTTGCTTGATATTTTAAACCTTTATCTTGACCATAATAAAAAAATTGTTACTCGCAGAATTCAATTTGATTTAAAAAAAGCAAAAGAAAGAGCTCATATATTAGAAGGATTGTTTAAAGCGCTTCAAAATATTGATAAAGTAATTGAATTGATTAAAAAATCAGGAAATAAAGAAGAAGCAGCTGTATCTCTTAAAGCGCATTTTAAATTTTCAGATTTGCAGATAGAAGCAATTTTACAAATGAGACTTCAGTCTTTGGCAGCGCTTGAAAAAACAAAAATTGAAGACGAGTTAAAAGAAAAATTGGCAATTATAGATAAATTAGAAAATATTTTAGCTGATGAAAAAAAGATTTTAGATGTTATAAAAAGCGAGCTTAAAGAGATTAAAGATAAATTTGACACTCCGCGTAAAACGCAAATAGTGGCACGATCCCTTAAAGCCATGAGTGATAAAGATTTTATTGAAAATGTTCCTACTTTAATAACATTAACTAAAAACGGATACATTAAAAGATTGTCTCCGGAAACATATAAATCGCAAAAAAGAGGTGGAACTGGCGTTAGCGGTATGACTCTTAACGAAAACGATAGCGTTGAACAGATTATAAATGCTTCAACATATGATAATATTTTATTGTTTACTGAGGGAGGAAGGGTATTTAGTGTTCAAGCCTATGAAATTTCAGAAAAATCTCGCACAGCGCGCGGTCAAGGTTTGTATGAATTTTTTGACACTGATGAGAGAATTGTTAAAATGATAGTTGTGCCTGAAAACGCTAAAAATGAATTTTTAGCTCTTATATCTAAACGAGGTATAATAAAAAAAGTTAAAGCAAGCGTTTTTATTAAAATTCATAAAGGAGGCCTTAGGGCCATGAAACTTAAACAAGGAGACGAATTATTTGATGTATTTTTAGGACAAAGTAATTATATTGGTTTTATAGTAAGTAAAAGAGGACAAGCAATTAAATTTAAATTAGACGAAATAAGAGCAATGGGACGAGCTGCTTCTGGAGTTCGTGGAATTAGATTAAAACAAGGAGACGAAGTAGCTGATTTTTTATGCGTTGATGAAAATGAATTAGATGAAATAATAATTTTAATGGAAAAAGGATATGGTAAAAGAGTTAAATTTAGTCAATTTTCCGCGCAACATAGGGGCGGAGGCGGAGTTAAAGCAGCTAAAATAATAAAAAGCGGTTCTATAACAGCTGTTCTTCCGTATAAAAAAGACGACCAAAATAAAAAACTAATGATTAGCACAAAAGAAGGAAAAACACTTATCACTGAAATTAAAAGTTTGTCGCTTTTAAGCCGCACTGCTCAAGGAGTTAAGGTAATACGTTTAAAAGGAATTGATAAAATGACATCAGCAGCATTAGTGTAGTTAATATTTTAATTTTTCGTTTTTATTTTTTAATTTGAAATATGTTTTTAAATCCGGAAAAAATTATAAATGAGTTAGACATTATTACTTCTGGAATGTCAGTAGCTGATTTTGGCAGTGGTTCTGGTTATTTTACCATTCCTCTTTCTTATAAAGTTGGTGATAGCGGTTCTGTTTACGCTATTGATATATTAGAAAATCGTTTAAATCTTATTGAAAATCAGGCTAAGTCAAAAAATATTTCTAATATAAATATAATTTCCGCTAATTTAGAAGTTTTAGGAGGAACTAATTTAGATAATAATAGCTTGGACGCTGTTCTAGTAGCTAATATTTTATTTCAATCTGATAAAAAAATTGACATAATTAAAGAAGCAAAGCGCGTTTTAATTTCAGGTGGATATTTAATAATTATTGATTGGTTAAATAATAATTCTGTTTTATTGCCAAAAGGTGTAGAAATAGACAAAAAACAAATAATAGAAATGGTTAAAGATTTGGGGTTTAATTTATTTAAAGAATTTTCAGTTGACCCATATCACTTTGGAGTTATTTTTACTAAATAATATAAAGAGTTATTTTTACTAAATAATATAAACAATTTCCAAATAAATTCTAAATTATGCTTTCTGTAAAAAAAATTATTGTTTTTGGCATAGCAGCTTTTCTACTTTTAATAATAACAGGAGTAGCTGTTTATTTTTTGCTTTTTAGCAAAGACGATAAAAAGCCTATTCAAGTTATTACAGAAACAAAAATAAAAAATGTTGAGTTGGAAATTTGGGGACTTTTTGATGATATAAGTATTTACAGTCCAATTATAAATGAATATCAAAAATTGCATCCAGAAGTTACAATATCCTATAAAAAAATGGTTTTTGATGATTATGAAACGAATTTAATTAATTCTATTGCTTCAGGAAAAGGCCCTGATATCTTTTATTTTAATAATAATTGGGTTTATAAGCATCTTGATAAAATAAGTCCTATTAAAGCTCAAAATGTTCCTTCAAACCGTTTTATTAAAGCAACTATTGATGATTTCATTAAAAAGGGCCTTGTATACGGAGTTCCTTTAAATGTTGATAACTTAGCTCTTTTTTATAATAAAGACTTATTCGCTATACAAGGATTAAGCAATCCTCCGCGCACTTGGGACCAGTTTGCTGATTATACTCAAGTATTAACTAAGTTTTCTTCAGATGGAAAGATAATTCGCTCTGGCGCTTCAATGGGCACATTTTCCAATATAAATAGAGCTGCTGACATATTACTTACTTTAATGATGCAAAACAGAGTTGATATTTTTGATTTTACCACAGGTAAGGTCGCTATAAATAAAACAGTATTAAGCAAAGAAGGAGAAATTAATCCAAGCGAAGACGCGCTTCGTTTTTACACAGACTTTGCTAATTCAGAAAAAAAGATTTATACTTGGAATGACGGTTTTAATTATTCCATTGACGCTTTTACTTCTGGCGAAGTGGCTATGATGTTTAATTACGCTTATAACATAAGCGTAATAAAAGATAGAGCCCCGTATTTAAATTTTGGAATATCGCAAATGCCAAGTCAGTATAAAAATAGTCCGATCACGCATTCTAATTATTGGGCATTATCTGTTTCGCGAAATAGTTTAAATTCTGAAGTGTCATGGGATTTTATTAATTTTTTAACTGCGGAAGAAAATTATCCTAAATATTTTGAAAAAGCGAATGTTATTCCAGCTCAACAAAAATTTATTGATATTAAAAAAACAGACCCGCTTTTACGCCCTTTTATTGATCAACTTATATATAGTAAAACCCCTTATATTTTAGATCAAGCGAAAGTGGAGAGAATTTTAAAGCAAGCGATTAATGCTGTGACAAGCGGGGCTCTAACAACTAAAAAAGCGTTGGAACAAGCAGAAGACCGCTTAAATTTAATAATACAATGAAAATAAATATCAATAAACATATAACAATGAACAAAGCTCAATCCGCCAGTTGGCGGAAAAAATTGACGCCAAAATGGCTAGAAAAAACCAAAATTTTCTTTTCTTTATTTTTATTAGTAATATTTCTTTTTGGCGGAGCAGATATAGCTAATGGCGCTGTTTTGATTACTAATTCCGGGGATATTTTTATAGAACAAGGAAGCGCAGGCTCAAATGTTATCAATGTTAGTTATGATGATAATACCATTAACAGCTCGGCGAAAACAGAAACATTTGAAGTTACTGGAATTCCTTTGGGTATAAAGAGTTCTTTTTCTCAACCATCATGCGCCTTAATTATAAAGTGTAGAACAGTTTTCGTTGTTTCATCTAGAGACGCGACAACGCAAGGTTTATATCCTATTGCTATAAAATTAGGCAATTTAGGTCAAACAAGTTTTAATTTAATAATAAAACAAGCTACATCAACAACTAAAACAGGAGTAAACGCTACCGATAAAACAGGAGTAAACGCTACTGGTGAGGTAACTATTGATACAACCAGAGAAACATTCGAAACAGTAGATGGAACAAGTGAAAGTAGCTCTGATACTTATACATTTTCTGTTCCTAATCCTTTAGGAGTGACAAGTATCACTGATTTAATACAAAGGGTTATTAACGCGCTTATTATTCTCTCTATTCCTATTGCTTCTATTTTAATTATTTACGCGGGAATATTATATATGACATCAGCTGGAACCGATAGAACCAAAAAAGCCACAAGCGCTCTTATTTGGACAATAGTTGGATTTGGTTTGCTTTTAATTTCAAGCGGAATAATAAGCGCTATAAAAAATATATTAGGAGTAAAAACCATTGATTGCGCTGACACAAAAAGTGCGAGCATACCTGAATGCGCTGGTACTACTGTGCCAATTGTTACTGGAGGGCCAAGTACTTTTCAAGATATTTTAAATATATTTATTGATTTAGCGAATAAATTTTTTACTTTTGCGATAATTATAGCTTCTGTTATGATAATTGTTTCTGGAATTAGTTTTATGACAGCTAAAGATGATGCGACAAAAGCAGCTACCTCGCGTAAAATATTAATTTATGCTATAATTGGAGTTGCGGTTGCAATAGCTTCTACTTTTATCATACAGATTGTAAAAAATTATATTTTAAGTTAAAATGTGTATATAAATACAATGAAAAAAATATTTGTTTTAATATTCGCGCTATCAATCTTTTTGATTACAAGCAATGCTTTAGCAGCGTCAGTTTACATAAATCCTATTTGCAATGGTTTAACTTGCGATTTTACAGTAAATGTAACAGGAATAACTGAGCCAATAGGAATTAACCTGAACTATGAAGGTGTTGATTTTATTTATAGCAATCAAAATATTCCCGCAGTTCAAAGTTATACTTACTCTAATGCTGGAACCTATAATGTAAAAGCAATTATATATAAAGACGGCGCTAATGTTGCAACTGGCAATGTGAATGTGACAGTGCCTTTAACATTGCCTTTAACATTGCCTTCATCTGGGAGAAGTACAAATACTGGTACAATAGATATTGTTACAGACACAAATTTAAAAACAGATGTATTAGATAAACTTCCTTTGGGGACAAGCAAAGGTCCTGATACAATTAATAAAGTTATAGATATTTTTCTTGATATAGTGAACTGGATATTTGTTATTGCCACTGGTATAGGCGTACTTATGATTATTGTCTCTGGTATTTCATATATGTTTACTGGCGGAGATAGCGCAAAATCCAGAAAAGCAACTAAAACCCTTTTATATGCTTCAATTGGAGTTGCTATAGCTTTAACATCTAGTTTCATCATTCAAATCATCAAAAACCTTTTAATTTCTCCTTAAATTTTTTAAAAATGAAATCCTTATTTAAAAAAGTAATATTCGCGACATTTGTTCTATCATTATTTTTATCAGCAGGTAATGCGCTGGCAGTAAATAATCTTAGATGCACTCAGTTAGAACAGAATTTAACTTGCGTTATAAATACAGATACAGCTATAAAAAATTTGTTTAATACGTGGATAGGAGAAAATCAAAATAATTCCATTACTGTTGAGTTATTAGCAGAAAATAAGCTTATTAGTAGAAAAACTTTTTTTCAAAGCGATAATTATTCTTTTAATAATGTGCCAATTAATACTTTATTATCAAATGGAATCAAAATTCCAAATAATGTAAATTTTAGCACCAATATTTTTAAAAGTGGTCCTAATGCTTCATCTAGTACGCCTATATATATTAGCAGTAC
>JBBTYX010000045.1:0-3727 GCA_038078515.1 Patescibacteria group bacterium
TTAATTGATGACCATTTTGAATGACCAGACATAAATATAAATTAAAAGTTTAAAGTGAAAAATTATTAGCCAATGAATCTATCCCATGTGTTTAATAATTTTCAAAACTAATTCCTCGTATTCCTCTTTTGTGTATTGTTTGTTTAAAATGCAATATTGTTTGTTACGCAAAGATATACAGCCAAAAATGTTACTATTACTTCCTACTAATAATGAATAAGAGTATTCTATATTCATACATTCAAATATATCAAAACTAAATCTTAATTTATAAACGCCTTTACCGCCAGATGATATAACCTCGTAACATAAACCTGTTGACATACCTATAGAAGAACAATCAAAAGAATCTTTTATTTCTGCGGCTATAACCATATATTTACTATCTTCTACTTTTTCTACACTAAAACAATTTGCGCAATTTTTGCTGTTTTCTATATCATTTCCTGTACAATTAACTGATTTTATAATGGCATTGAATCTTTTAGGGTGTAGTAATAAAAATTTTCTAAATTTTTGTTTTAATTCTTGAATATTTTTATATGAACCTAAATCAAATTCTTTAACTTTCTCTAAATATTCTTCTTTATAATACGGCTTGTTAAAAATATAATATTTTTTGTTTCGTAATCCTACACAACCTATTATATCTGAACATCCTCTACAATCATAACTAAAAAAAGTATCAATACAATTAAGACAGTGTTGTGAAAAATTTGTATTATAACAATTAACGCAATTTATAGAATTATAACAATTTTCACTATTAAATATCCAATAATTGTCAAAAACATTTCTTGAACGCAAAGCATATGTATTATATGCGCAATCTTCGTTATAATGACCTCCTACATCCAAATAACAATTTTTAACATCTGTTTCCCTATTAACATAATTGCTATTAACTGTTCTTTTTTGAACTAAAGCTATTTGAGGAACTTGATTCAATAATTCGCTCCATTGTTCAAAAAAGGGTTTATTAAAATCATAATCACGACCATATTCCATTGCGTCCCATTTATCAGAATACCAACATTTTATACAATAAACTGGAAAAGTAACATCTCTGCAATACATTGATACAATATTTTTCTTACACAAATCGCAATTCCTTTTATAAAGTGTTCTTTCATTTCTAAAAGCAAATCTCCTTTTTAATCTGCAATCAGGACAAAAAGTAGGCGCGGGAACGCTTATTTTTCCATAAAACTTTTGATCATCTTCTGTGATTTTAAATTCTTTATTGCAGTTTTGACAAGTTTTGTTCATAGATTAAGGTTTATTAGTAATTCCTTTTCTTTGTTCTTATTGTTTCTATTGCCCAGTTTACAAAATATTTTATTCTTTTTAAAGGCAAGTCCTTTGCGCGCATTAAATTTAATTCTACTCCGCCAAAACCTCTTTTAAATAAAGACAATCCCCACCATGGGTGTTTTTTATCGTCTTCCTCTACCACCCCCCACATATTATAAAATTTGCACCCGCGTTTTTTTGCCTCTTTAATTATTTCCCAGTTCATTAAATAAGTAGCTGGCAATTTAGAATGAATTGAAGCTGAATGATGATAATAAGCAGTATTATCAAAAAATATAACTATTGCTCCGGCTAAAATTTCACCTCTATATTTTATTAAAAAAACTTTCGCGTTTTCTCCAAATGCATCTAATTCTTTTTGTAAATAATTTTTAGAAAAACCCCTAAACCCTTGCCTTTTTACTGTTTCCTGATAAAGATTATAAAAACTATTTAAACTATCGGAGACTCGGTCTCCGATTTCTATTTTAAATTCTTTATTTTTTAAACCTTGGCGAATAAGGTTGCGAGTTGTTTTTCGCATACAACTTAAAATTTCATTTTCATCTTTATGAATATCAACAATCCATGTGCGTTCCGCGTGCATATGCGCCGGAGATGATTTAAAGCCCAATCCTTTAAATAATTCTCTGCTATATTCGCTATCTTCTAAAATAGGACTAATTCTAATAAAGCTACAATTTTCTTTATTTGCTAATTCTTTTAAATAATCTATGAGGGTTTCGTAACTTTTCATTTTTAACTTTTCATTTTTAACTTTCACGATTGGTCCGTGCGGAATAAATAAAAATGTGCCTCTTTTCGCCACAATTTTTAAAACTAAAGCTACGGCAATCAAATCATCTTTATTATATATGCCTAAATTCCATTGTGCAGTTTCGCAAGCTTGGCTTGAAATTCCAAATCCCAAATTCTTCTGAAACTCTCCCCATTGCCAAGAATGTAAAAAAGTTTTTTGCTCTATATTATTTAAAAAATTATCCCATTCATTTTTATCTTGTATTTCTTTTATTTTTATATTCATACAATAATTTTAACATAAAATATACTACTTGCGAAGTAAATATTTTTACAATCGGTAACTCGTTTTACAATCGGTAACTCGGTTACCGATTGTAAAAATATTAGTTTTTTTCTATTATAATATTATCTAAATCTCTCATAGGTAAAGCATTATAGCAATCTTTTAAATCTGCGTTATATTTATTAGCGTTGCCCCATAAATTATTACGTAATTCCAGCGATATAATAGATGGGAAATTTTTTATACCAATATAATCTAAATAACTTGACCAGCGATACTTTTCCAATATTTTTAATTTATTTTCATTATCATGAACTGAGCTTCTGATAATTTTCATAGGATTTAAATGTATATAATGTGGCAAATATTTAAAATGAATATCATTTTGCAAAGGCACTGCTTTAAATTTTCCTTGAAATAAATGACCTACTCTATCATTTTTTTCATTAAAATACATAGTATAACCAACTCCTATTTTATGCATAAAATTTGAAATACCATTATCTTTTTTTTGTTTGATTAGTAAATGAAAATGATTAGGCATTAATGCAAATGCTAAAATTTCTACTATTAATTCACGCTTTTTTACAATCGGTAACCGAGTTACCGATTGTTGTGCATTTGAAAATTTACCAGCAAACGCAGTATCATTAAATTCATATAAATCATGAATAAAACGAAAATAGTCATTATTATCTAAAAATATATTGCGTTTTTCTACGCCACGGTTATAAATATGATATATATCATTTGTTATTAATTGTATATTTCTCATAATTTTATTGTCGGTAACTCGGTTACCGATTAGTTAATTATTGTCGGTAACTCGGTTACCGATTATAAAGTTGATTATAATTTGCGCTTGTTTTGTTGTTAGATTAGGATTTGTTGGAAGATTTATAATTTGATTTGAAATTCGCTCAGCATTAGGACAAGACCCTTTTTGATATTTCATCTTGTTTAAATTTGTGTCATCTGGAGCTACGGCTATATTATACCAATCGCCTAATAAAATTCCTTTTTTGCGAGCTTTTTGCATAATTTGTTTCGCGTTTGAATTTTTTATTGGAAAACGAAGCAATGGATATAATATAGGATTTATAGCGCAGAATTTAGAATTTTTTAACTCTTTTTTATAAAAATTTACTAATTTTCTGCGATGAGAATTAAATTGCTCTAAATATTTAAATTGAATAAAAGCTAAATATGATAGCGAGTTGGAAAGACGCGAAGGAAAAAAATTCGGCTTTTCCCCTTGTTTTTCTTTATAACTTATAGCTTTTGATAATACGCGCGACTTTTGCAATAACACTAAAAACCATTTTCCTATACCATTGTTTTTAAAAGGAATATTATAAAAAGGCAAAATTAAGCTCATTAAAACAGGAT
>JBBTYX010000046.1:0-10814 GCA_038078515.1 Patescibacteria group bacterium
GTAAGCGATTAGGCACTGCTGTTTCTTTGGAGGCTGTTATTAACGAAGTTGGAGCTGACGCGACTCGTTTTATGCTTTTATCGCAATCAATTGATTCTCATATGGTTTTTGATACAGAATTATTAAAGGAAAAAAGTAAAGATAATCCAGTTTATTATATTCAGTATGCGTACGCGCGAATATCTTCTATATTTGTTCAAAACACAAAGCTCAAAAAACAAAACACAAACAAAGCGCAAAACGCAAAACACAAATTAGAAACAAAACTTATAAAACCAGAGGAATTAAATTTGATTAAAAAAGTTTTAGAATTGCCAGATGTAGTTTTGGAAATATCTAAAAATTACAAGATTAATTTATTAACTGAATATTTATCAGAATTAGCAAAACTTTTTCATAATTATTACGATAAATATAAAATTATTGATGAAAAAAACGCTAATACAACTGAATCCCGCTTATATTTGATAAGCGGAGTAAAATTAGCTTTGGAACAAGGATTGAAACTTTTGGGAATTAACGCTCCAGAAAAAATGTAATCATTAGAAATTAAATATATTTGCTCAATTTAAAAACCGCAAAAGCATTCCTAGCAATTGCGGTTCTTTTTCTTCATTCTTCTTTTTTAAAACAATAAAAGAAGAATCTTGAAATTCCTATTACCACTATTAAAAAAATTGTAGTGATAGAAATTTTTTTCTTTAAAAACATTAACATTTTTTCACCCCCCTTTCAAAAAATTTTTCATTGAGTGATTTTTTTAAATAATAAAACTGGACTGGCAAGAATAAAAATTGCCAGTGAAAATACTCCTATCAATAGGAGCATAATCCAAATTTTAATCTTATTTGGCTCCATATTTTTCTCCTTATTAAATTTTAAAAGAAAAGAAATGATGTATTATTAAAATTCCCAATTGCGAAATAAATTATATTTTAGTACATTTTTATAATTAAGTCAATCTTTTTTATTTGTTTAAATATGGTATTGTAAAAAAATAATGGAATACGAAAAAGAGATATTAGAATTTTGGCGCAAAAACAAAATTTTTGAAAAATCTTTAACAAAAAAAGCTCCTAAGGGGGAGTATGTTTTTTATGATGGTCCGCCTTTTGCAACAGGCCTTCCTCATTACGGGCATATTTTAGCTAATATAATTAAAGATGTAATTCCAAGATATAAAACAATGCGCGGCTTTAAAGTAAGGCGAAAATGGGGCTGGGATTGTCATGGACTGCCAATTGAAAATTTAATTGAAAAAGATTTAAATTTGAAGAATAAAAAAGATATAGAAAATTTTGGAATTGATAAATTTAATAAATCTGCAAAAGACAGCGTTCTTTTATATGATAAAGAATGGAAAAAAATTATACCGCGCATAGGGCGATGGATAGATATGGAAAATGCTTATAAAACAATGGATTCATCTTATACAGAATCTGTTTGGTGGGCGTTTAAAGAACTTTATAATAAAGGTTTGGTTTATAAAGGACATAAAATAATGCACATTTGCCCAAGATGCGAAACAACTTTGTCTAATTTTGAAGTTACGCAAGGATATAAAGACATAACAGATATTTCTGTTATTGTTAAATTTTTAATTTTAGATTCAAAATTTAGCGATTCAAACAATAAAACATATTTAATCGCTTGGACAACAACGCCTTGGACATTGCCGGGAAATGTGGCGCTCGCTGTTAATGAAAAAATTGATTATGTTTTAATAAAAACAAAAGAAAAAGGAGAAATTTTTATTTTAGCAAAAGATAGATTAAAAATTATAAAAGAAAAATTTGATATTGTAGATGAATTTAAAGGCAAAAAGCTTATTGGTTTAAAATACGAGCCTGTTTTTGATTATTATAAAAATATTGATTTAAAAAATAAAGAAAACTGTTGGAAGGTTTATAATGCTGATTTTGTAAATACAGAAGATGGAACTGGAATTGTTCATATAGCGCCCGCTTTTGGAGCAGATGATATGATGTTAAAGAAAAAATATAATTTGCCTTTTATACAACATATTGATATGGAAGGAAAATTTAAAAAAGAAGTTAAAGATTTTTTTGGAATGCCTGTTAAACCAAAAGATGAACATCAGAAAACCGATATAGAGATAATAAAATGGCTTGCTCATAATAATAAGCTCTTTTCCAAGGAAAAGATAATACATTCTTATCCGCATTGTTGGCGATGCGATACTCCGCTTCTTAATTACGCGTCATCTAGTTGGTTTATTAAAGTTACAAAAATAAAAAAACAAATACTTGCTAATAATAAAACAATAAACTGGATTCCAAAATATTTACAAGAAGGCCGTTTTGGTAAGTGGATACAAGGAGCTCCTGATTGGGCAATATCGCGATCTCGTTATTGGGGAGCGCCTATGCCAGTTTGGCATTGCGAACAAGAAAAAAAAGAAAAATGCAAGGTTAAAGTTATTGGGTCAATTGAAGAGTTAATAAAAAAAGCTGATTCAAATAATAATACTTTTTACTTTGTAAGACATGGCGAGTCAGAAAATAATGTCTTGGATATTTTATCCAATGATAAAAATAAAAATCACATAACTGCCAAAGGAATAGAGCAAATCGAAAAAGCCGCTAATAAATTAAAAAAAGAAAAAATAGATTTTATTATATCTTCACCTATTTTAAGAACGCGAGAAAGCGCGGAAATAATAGCTAAAATAACAGGAGCAAAATTAGAATTTAATGATGAGTTTAGAGAAATAGAATACGGAGAATATAATAATAAAAAAACTATTTCATACATAGAATATTGGAATAAAGATAAAAAAATTAACAAAGTTGCTAACTTAAATCGTTTTTACAATATTCCTCCAAAAAACGGAGAGAATTTTCAAAATTTAAAAAAACGAATGTTTAAAGCAATTGAAAACATTAATAAAAAATACAAAAACAAGCGAATTGTTATTGTAAGTCACGCGGCAAATATATGGGTTAGCATAGGAGCAATAAAAGGCTTAACAAACGAAAAAATTACTGAAATGCGCGAGTCGTCTATAAAAAACGGATCTATAAATAAAGCAAAGTTTTTTGTTTTTCCAGTTAATGCTAATTTAGAGATGGATTTGCATAGGCCATATATTGATAATATAGAATTTCCTTGCGATTGCGGGGGAATTATGAAGCGAATACCTGAAGTATTTGACTGTTGGTTTGAATCTGGTTCAATGCCATTTGCGTCAATTCATTATCCATTTGAAAACAAAAAATTTTTTGATAAAAATTTTCCAGCGAAATTTGTTGCCGAGGGAATAGACCAAACGCGCGGATGGTTTTATACATTGCTTGTTTTATCAACAAGCTTATTTGGAAAAACAGCTTTTAAAAATGTTATTGTTAATGGAATAATTTTAGCGGAAGATGGAGAAAAAATGAGCAAAAGATTAAAAAATTACCCTGACCCAATGAACATAGTTAATAAATATGGCGCTGACGCTCTTCGTTATTATCTTTTGTCGTCTCCGGCAGTGCGCGCAGAATCATTAAATTTTTCAGAAAAAGGAGTTGATGAAGTTTATAAAAAAGTTATTTTAAGAACGCTTAATGTGGTTAATTTTTATAAAACATACGCTGTCGCAAAACACAAAACACAAATTACAAAACCCAAATATGAAAAAATGAAAAGCGGGAATGTTTTAGATAAGTGGATTATAGCGCGAATGAATTTATCGCAAAATGAAATTAAAAACGCCTTAGAAAATTATGAATTAGATAAAGCGACTCGTCCTATTGAGGAATTTATAGACGATTTGTCAACTTGGTATATAAGACGTTCAAGGAACAGATTTAAAGATAAAACGCAAGTGAAAATAGTTTCATCTGTAACATTTTTCTTGCTTGCGGAATTTTCTAAAATTATAGCTCCTTTTATGCCGTTTATGTCTGAATTTATTTATAAATCAATTTATATAAATCAAAAGTCAGTGCATTTAGAAAAATGGCCAGAGCAAATAATTTTTAATAACAAAGAGCAAACTGCGAACGACAAAATAATAAAAGAAATGAGAGAAGTTAGAAAAATTGTGTCTTTAAGTCTTGAACAAAGGGCAAAAGCAGGAATAAAAATAAGACAGCCATTAAAAGAATTAAGAATTAAGAATCAAGAATTAAAAGATAAAGAAGAATTTTTAGAACTTATAAAGGAAGAAGTAAATGTGAAGAATATTTTATTTGATGATAAAATAAAAAACGAGATTGAACTTGATATTAAAATAACTCCGGAATTAGAAGAAGAGGGGTTGGCGCGCGAGTTTGTAAGATTTATGCAAGCTCTTAGAAAAGAAGCCGGACTTATGACTGACGATATTATTGAAATAAGCGTTAATACTAAAAACTCTTCCAATAGAAAGCTTATTGAAAAATGGCTTATAAAATGGCAAAAAGAAATTGTAAACAAAATTAAAGCTAAAAAAATATATTTATCAGATAAAGAACAAAAAGCTCATAAACAAGGCGAGTTTAATTATAAGGGAGAGTTAATAGTTATTAAGTTATACAAAATTTAATTATTTTTAAGTCTGCCCTCACTGTGTTCGCTATATTGCATTTGTTAAGAAATAATTGAGAACTCTTGTTTTTTAAAATATGAAATATAAGATAAAAAACGCTTTGATTTTAAAACAGGAAAATTTTCGCGAAAATGATTTAAAAATTATTGTTTTAAATCAAAATGGCAAATATGAACTTTTAGCCAAAGGCGGGAAAAATATAAATTCTAAATTAGCTCCATCGCTTTTACCGCTTTTATTTTGCGATTTGTGGATAATAAAAAGCAAATATCAAAACTTGGACACAATAGCTGAGGTAAAAATAAGAAATAATTTTTTTGAAAGCTTAAAAGATAAGCCGAATCATTTAAAATTTTCTTTAAGCGCTGTTAAAATATTGTGCCAAATTTCTTATCCAGAAATTTACGCTGGCGATTTATTAAAAAATCTGTTAAACTTATTAGCAACGCTTACTAAAATAAAAAAAGAGGATTTGCCTAAATTATGGATACATTTTGAATTATTTATATTGGAATATTTAGGTTTAAAGCAAAGTAAATTACCTAAAATGTCTATAAAAAAGTTATCCAAATATTTAGAGGAAAAAATTCTTAATTTTTAACTTTGTTTATGTCTTTAGACGATATTCAAAAAAATATATACAGAAAAAATCCGCATTTTAGGGATCGTCCGCAAGGAGAAATTAATTCTTCTCCTAAAAATTATCAATACGGTAAAATAAAAAAAAATAGAAAATCTTTTTTAGGACGTTATATTTGGATACTAATAATATCATTATTTGTTTTAGGAGGAGGAATATCTTCTGTTTTTTATGGTTTAACAAGTTTTAATGAAAACAATATTGATATTGTTATAGAAGGATTAAAAGAAATATCAAGCGGAGAGGAAATTTCATATAAAGTGTTTATAAAAAATAATAATAGATTAACATTAAAAGACGCTGTTTTAGATTTCCAGTATCCAATAGGAGCAATTCCTGTTAATGACGATTTTTTAGTTGATGATAATTCTTCGCAAATAATTATTGGAAATATAGAATCAAAACAAGAACTTGACAGGGAATTTAAAATGCGCGTTATAGGAGGAAAAAACGAAGAGAAACATATTAATATTATTCTAACTTACAAACCTTCTGGCATAAATAACACTTTAAAAAAACAAATTTCTTTTATAGCGCTTATAAAATCCGTTCCTTTAATTATGGAAATAGAGAGTCCTAAAGAGTTAAAAGCAGGCGAAAAGTCTTTTTGGAATATTTCCATAGCTAATAATTCTGATTTTGATTTTGAAGATCTTAATTTAATTATTAATTATCCCGTAGATTTTATTTTTGACTCTGCCTTGCCATTACCTTATTTTCAAAATAAAATATGGAATATAAATAAAATTCCATCTAATTCTGTTTATAAAATTTCAATAAAAGGTTCTATAACAGGACAAAGCAATGCTTTAAAAATTTTAGAATTTTCTTTAGGAAAAGGAGAGTTTAATCAACAAAATACAGTATTTACGCAAGAGATTTCTTCCACTCGCATTAGCTCGTCTCCAATAGCTCTTATTCTTTCTCTTAATGATAGTTTTAATTATAACGCTAATACTGGCGATACATTGAATTACAAAATATTTTATAAAAATAATTTAAATATTTCTTTAGATAATCCCGAGATAGAAGTAAAATTAATTGGCAATGTATTTGATTTGGAAAGTTTTGAAGGAAATGGAAAATTAAATAAAGAAACTCAAACAATAACTTTTTCTGGCAATGATATAAATGCTTTTAAAAATATCGCTCCTGATGAAGAAGGCGATATTAATTTTAAAATAAAACTTAAAAACTCTTTACCAATATTGAATTTTAATGATAAAAATTTTACAGCTAAAGCAGTCGCAACTTTAAATATCGCAAACGCGCCTAAAAATTACAGCAAAGAAGATGTTACGCAAACATCGGAATTTATTTCGCGCATAAATACAAAAACTAATCTTTTAACTGAACTTTCTTTTAGCGGAAAAGGGTTTAATAATAGCGGGCCATATCCTCCGCAAGCTAATAAAAGTACTACTTATAGCGTGTTTTGGAGAATTATAAATACTTACAATGATATAAAAGATGTTGAGGTATTTGCTTATTTGCCTAATTGGGTAACTTGGACAGGCAATTTTTCTTCTTCTTTGGGAGAAATATATTTTGACAATAAAACTAATAAAGTAACTTGGAATCTGCTTAATGTTCCGGCAACAACAGGAATAACGCTTCCTATTTATGAAATCGCTTTTCAAATAGCGATTGAACCAAGCGATGAACATATTGGAAAAAGCATTAATGTTATTAGTGAAAGTCAACTTGGAGCAACAGATAAATTTACAGGAGAACAAATACTTTTGTCTATTCCTCCGCTTGATCTTACTTCAAATGGTAAAATTAAAAATATTTATGGCAAAGTTCAGCCGTAATATAATCTAAAATATATGGATAATCTAATGGAAAAAATTATTAGTTTAACTAAAAGAAGAGGTTTTATCTTTCCTAATTCCGAAATTTATGGAGGATTAGCAAATAGTTTTGACTATGGCCCCCTTGGAGTGGAATTAAAAAATAATATCAAAAAATTATGGTGGAAAATGTTTGTAACAGAAAGAGATGATATTTATGGTCTTGATTCCGCTATTATATATAATTCTCGCGTTTGGGAAGCAAGCGGTCATTTAAAGAATTTTACAGACCCTCTTTCTGATTGTAAAAAATGCAAAGCGAGATTTAGACCAGATAAATTAGATAATCCTAAAATTTGCCCTAATTGCAAAGGAAAGTTAAGTAAACCGCGCCAGTTTAATACTATGCTTAAAACTTTTTTAGGGCCAGTGGAAAATAGCGCGAATACAAATTATCTTAGGCCAGAAACAGCGCAAGGAATGTTTATAAATTTTAAAAATATTATTGACGCTTTTTATCCAAATATTCCTTTTGGTATGGCGCAAATAGGCAAAGCATTTAGAAACGAAATCACTCCGGGAAATTTTATATTTCGCACCCGCGAGTTTGAACAAATGGAAATAGAATATTTTATACAAGAAAAAAATTGGGAACAAAGCTTTGAATATTGGTTGGAACAAATGAAAAAATGGTTAAAAAAAATTGGAATCAGCGAAAAAAATATTGTATTTGAAGAAATAATAAATAAAGACCTTGCTCATTATTCTAAACGAACCATAGACATAAATTATAAATTCCCTTTTAAAACAGATGAGCTTTATGGTTTAGCATATAGAACTGATTATGATTTAAAAAGCCATAGCAAAGCAAGCAATGTTAATTTAGAATATCGCGATAAAAATACTAACGAAAAATTTATCCCTAATGTTATAGAACCTACATTTGGAGTTGATCGCACAATACTTGCTGTTTTATTGGAATCATATCACGAGGAAAAAGTTGCTAATGAACGGAGAACAGTTCTCCGTATTGTTCCAGAGCTTGCTCCTATAAAAATAGCAGTGCTCCCTTTAATTAAAAAAGACGCGTCTTTAATTAAATTAGCTAAGCAAATATATAGTGATTTAAAAACAAAAACCAGCGTAGAATATGATGAAAATGGAACCATAGGCAAGCGTTACCGCAGACACGACGAGATAGGCACGCCAAAATGCATTACTATTGATTTTGACTCCTTAAAAGATAATTCTGTTACTGTTCGAGACCGAGATACTATGAAACAGCAAAGAGTTTCAATAAACTCTATTGAAATTTAAAATTCACCACTGTTATTTTAGCGCGTGTTTCTATTATTATTTCCGCGTCTCCCGTGTCAAGCCAAAGGATGACAAGTAGCTATTGAGAGCATTATTTACTGTAAAAATTTATAGATAGTAAAAAAGGAGCTGGTATTTCATACCAGCTCCAAAATAAGCTAAATAATTTCTGTGCCCAATATTAAGCAATCTTTCCCGTGCACTTCTTTATCTTGTCTTGCTGTTACAACTATATCAGCAAGATCCCGATTAACATAATGAATAGTTAATCGTGTAAAAAACATTGATTCAGATAAAGTATCAGAATAAATGTCTTTATAAAAAGAAAATTTGTGAGCTTTGCTTACAATCTCTTTTTGCAAAATAAAATTGCTTTTTTTCTTGCAGGAAATTTTATTTAGCTTTTCTTTAAATATTTCTTCATCAGAGGAAAAAGTAATTCCCTTCATTCCAGATGAAACAAATTCTTTTAAAACAAATTTTTCATTTAGAATTTGTTTTTTTATATAATCAATTGTTTTTTCATTAACAAGCAATGTTTCTGGAATGTAATTTCTTACTAATTCCAATGATCCTTTTTTTATAAAAGCGCGTAAAATATTTTCTATGTTTTCATATTTTTGCGCGTTACAAAGTAGAGCTAAAACACCTTTACTTCCCATAAATGGTTTTGGAGGGATTATAAATTTTACCGTACCTTTTTCGTACCTATCTATCAATGTATTTGGTACGAATGATAAAGGCATGTCCATAAAAAGCTCGCTATCAGAATAGGGATCTATTTTATGGTTTAAAAATAAATCGCAATCAATCCCATTTTTTTGGAATTCTTTTTTTGCGATTTCAAATTCTGGAATATAAAATCTTTCTTTTTCGTCATATTGGAAAGATATTTTATTTCCAGTTTTTTTTATTTCCTGAGAGAGCAACTTAATTACACCTGGGAGCTTTATTGCTTTTGGATGACTAGCTTCTCTTAGTAACATGCCAAGGGTTGAATAACCCAAGCCATGCTTGTTATGAGCGTCAATTTCCGCAATTTTAAAATTGCCTTGTTGGTCAATCATAACATTTATTTTTATTAATTTAGGAATATCTTTAAAATTGATTCCCTGAGTTTTGCAACAAAATTTGGGAACTCCTGTTGAAAAAATATTTCTAAATAAACGCCATCCTCTTCTATAGTTTAATTTTTCATCGTAAGAAATAACAGCAATATGAGAAAGCCCCTTTAAGCAATCATTTATTGCTGATCCAAGATTGCTAAGCTCTTTTTTTTGAGCATTAGTAATCTTGAAAACATCAGGAGACAGCATAAATTTATGCGTCTCTTTTTTTCCCCCATTCCAGATACCAGTATCTGAAATTACATTTAACATCATTTTTTTCGTAAACATAATTAAACCTCCTTAACTAAAAATAAAAAAATAAAAAAGAAAAGAATAAATTTTCAAAAAACTAATTCAGTAGCTCCATAATTTATATAACTTGGAGCTACTGAATTAGTTTTTTATTAGATCAAAAAAACGAATGCAAAAACCCCAACTTATATCGGAATAAAACTAAAAAGTAGCACCAGTAATTATTTTGTTTAATTTTATTTTTCATAATTTAAAATTATATTTTTTAATTCTTTAATATCTGCAATTTCAAAATTTGCTAATTCATCTTTATTTTTTGGAATCTCTGTGGCAAACATTCCTTTTTTAATACGAACAGTTATAAAACCAATCTGATTTCCAATTTTAATTTCATCAATAATGCTATCGCCAACAACTATCACATTTTTTTCATTTCCTGATAGTTTTTTAAATATTTCTTTAGTTTTTTCATTAACAAACAATACTTTATGAAAATATTTTTCTATATTAAATTTTTCAAATCTGTTTTTTCTTAAGGGTTCATTTCTACTAATTAAAAACAGTGTATATTTTTTTGATAATTTTTTAAGTAAATCTAAAACACCAAAATATAGTTTGTTTGTTTCTGGATTAAAAATTGTTCTATTATAATCAAAAATTATTTTCATAAAAATTAAAATATCTAATGTTTTCTAATTTGCTTAATTTATAAGAAAACATTGGGAATTTTGTTATTCATTTTTTTCAATAAAAAAACTGGTTCCGTTTTTGCGGAACCAGTTTTTGTGAATAATATAAATGTTTAAATAACAACTATGCAAAAAAACTTGATTCCGAATTTGTAAACCAGTAATAAGCGAAAAATGCAAAAGTTGTTAATTTGTTTACCATAACTATAATTATAATATATTAAAATTTTTTAAAAGTCAAATTTTATTCTGTAATTATACACTTTGCGCGAAACTTTTTTGAACGGAACTGACCGCTTCTGTTTCGCTCCGGCGGAACGCCCGAGAACTACGGAATTCCACCCACATCTCCCTTCCGCCTAGTCATCGCGGGAGGCTAAAATTTTTTCGCCTTCAATCATTATGAAAGAATTGCTTCTAAAATAACTGGCAATTCTTTCACTTCATCACTTCCGCTAAAGTGTCCTTTAGTGTTTT
>JBBTYX010000047.1:0-1615 GCA_038078515.1 Patescibacteria group bacterium
AAAGCGCGATTAAAAATTCTGATTCTGATTTTGACAAGGAAAAATTAGAAGAACGACTTGGTAAATTAACTGGCGGAGTTGCTGTAATTCGTGTTGGCGCAGCAACAGAGGTAGAACAAAAAGAAAAACAGCATAGAATTGAAGATGCGCTTGCTGCTACTCGCGCGGCAGTTGAAGAGGGAATTGTAGCTGGCGGAGGAGTAGCGTTGCTTCGCGTTAGAAATATGATTAAAGATTTAAAACTTGAAGGAGATGAAGCAGTTGGAGCTGATATTGTTCGCAAAGCTCTTGAAGAACCAATGAAAATGATTGCTGAAAATGCGGGCAAAGAAGGAGCTGTTATTGTTCATAATATTGAAAATAAAGAAGGCGCGATTGGATATAACGCGGCAGAAGATAAATATGAAGATTTGATTAAAGCAGGTATTATAGACCCTAAAAAAGTAACAAGAAGCGCTTTGCAAAACGCTGGTTCAGCAGCTTCTATGCTTTTAACAACAGAGGTTGTTGTTGCTGAATTGCCAGAAGAAAACAAAGACGCTGGAATGCAAGGAGGAGGTATGCCGGGCGGAATGGGCGGTATGATGTAAGAAAAATATGTAATATATTTAAAAAACCCGAGAAAATCCTCGGGTTTTTTGTTTTGATAGTAATTTTAATAATGAAACTTGTATTACTCGCAGAACGCGTCTGTTTTTTTGGTAAAAAACAGCCTACGATTCGCACCGCCGTGCTCCGCGATGTTCTGCTCGTAACACAGTTTCATTATTAAAGATAATTTTGTGATTATAATTATTATATTAAAAGTTGTTTGTTTTATATTTTTACATCATTGACCTTGGTGTTTGGTTTGGGTAGAATTGGTATATATGAAAAAAGGGAAATTAATTGTGATAGACGGGATTGACGGTTCTGGGAAAAACACACAAGCTAATTTATTGATTGAGGCTTTAAAAAAGAAAAAGATTAAATATAAATACCTTGATTTTCCTAGGTATGATGAATTTTTTGGAAAGCTTGTAAAACGTTATTTAAATGGCGATTTTAAGAAATTAGGAAATAATCCTTATTTTTCTTCTATATTTTACGCGTTTGATAGAATGGATATAGCTGAAAAAATAGATAAATGGATTAAACAGGGATATTTTATTATTTCTAATCGTTACGCAGAAGCAAATTTAATTCATCAGGCGATAAAGATTAAGAACAAAAAGGAAAAAGAAGAATTTATTGATTGGATAGGGGATTTTGAGTTTAATAAACTTGGAATTCCTAAGGCGGATATTGTGATATATTTAAATGTGCCACCTGATGCCGCGCTAAAACTTATTGAAAAAAGGGGAGATGTAAAAGATATTCACGAAAATAAAGAACATTTGGAGCAAGCGTATAAAAACGCTAAATGGCTTTCAAAAAAGTATAAATGGATATTGATTAATTGCGTTGAAAAGGGTAGTATGATGCCGATTGAAAAAATTCATAAAATTATTTTAAAAAAATTAAGTTTATGATTTTAACAAAGTGGTGAGGTGTCCGAGCGGTTGAAGGAGCACGCTTGGAAAGCGTGTAAAGTGAAAACTTTCACGGGTTCGAATCCCGTCCTCACCGCCAGTTA
>JBBTYX010000048.1:0-3582 GCA_038078515.1 Patescibacteria group bacterium
CCCTTTTTTTAGTGCTGTCATATGGAGTATCTTGAGATATAACTTCTAATGTTAATGCGATATCTTCAACGCTGTTAGATATAATGCCTATTTGATCTAATGATGAAGCCATAGAAATTAAACCAGATCTACTTACCATGCCATAAGTTGGCTTAAATCCTACTACTGAACAAAAAGAAGCAGGTTGGCGAACTGACCCGCCAGTATCAGACCCAAGAGATATTATTGCTTGTTCAATAGCAACTGATGCCGCAGAACCGCTTGAAGAACCGCCAGTTACCAAATTGATATCAATTGGATTTTTTGTTCTTCCAAACGCGGAATATTCGCCAGAAGCTCCCATAGCGAATTCATCCATATTAGTTTTACCGATAATTAAAGCCTGTTCTTGTTTTAAATATGAAACAACATCAGCATCATAACTTGCAGTGTAGTTTTTTAATATTTTTGAACCAGCAGTGGCTTTATATCCTTTTACTAAAATATTGTCTTTAATAGAAACAGGAATACCCGCTAAATAGCCAATGTTTTCTCCTTTTTTTATTTTTTCATCAATTGATTTAGCAGTTTCTATGGCAAGCTCTTCAGTAAATGAAATAAAACTATTGTATTTTTTATTTAAGCCTTTTGCCTGAATTAAATACTTTTCCGCGAGCTCAACAGCTCCTATTTTCTTGCTAATTAAATTGTTATGAATTTCTTTAATCATTTTTGTTTTAAAATTTTTGGCACTGCCACATATCCATTTTTGATTTTAACAGCTTCTTTTATTAATATTGTTGGGATAGATAAAGTTTTGGTTTTTTTATCGTCGCGCATTATATTTTTTAATCCTCTATTGGAAGACGTTTTATAATTATCTGTTTTTAGTTCATTTAAGTTATCAATGTATTTTAAAATAACTTCCATTTCTTTTTGGAATTTTAATTCCTCTTTTTTAGTAAGTTTTAGATTTGCTAATTTAGCGATTTTTTTTATATCCATGGAAAAAAGTTTATAAATGATAATTTATCAATTTTAAAAATTCTTTCTCATTTATAGTTTTTATTTTTAAATTTTTCGCTTTTTTAAATTTGCTTCCGGGATTTTCCCCCAAAACTAAATAATCTGTATTTTTGCCAATGCTGTTGCTGATTTTACCGCCTAATTCAATCACTTTTTTTTGCGCCTCATCTCTTCCAATATTTTCCATAGCGCCAGTAAAAACAAATGTTTTCCCATTTAATTTACTATCTAATTTTACTTTTGGCAAGACTATTTTAATACCAGCTTTATTTAATTTTTTTAAAATCTCTATGTTTTTTTTATCTTTAAAAAATATTTTGATATTTTGAGTTATTTCTGGTCCAATGCCTTTGATTAGCAAAATGTTTAAATTATTTAGAATCGCGCTTGAAAGCCTTGTAATAGAGTTTTTTTCTAATAAATCAGCAAAAAATTTTTCCAATAAAAGAGCGTTTTGTTCTCCAATTCCTCTAATACCCAAAGCAACTAAAAATCTCCATAATGGAATTTTTTTTGATTTTTCTATTGCGCTTATAATATTTTTAGCTTTTTTTTCAGCGAATTTTTCCAATGGAATTAAATCGATTTCTTTTAATTTAAACAAATCTGAAGCATCAGAAATTAATCCCTCGTTTAATAATTTTTCTACTATTCTATCTCCTAATCCTGAAATATCAAAAGCTTTTTTAGAAACAAAATAAATTATTTTTTTTGCTTGTAATTCCGCGCAGTTTTTGCTTTTACAATAATAATCAACTTTATTTTCTTTTTTTATTATAGCGCTTAAACAAACAGGACATTTTTTAGGAATATTAATTTTTTTAGTTTCTTTGGTACGAAGTTCTTTTATAACAGTTTTTATTTTAGGTATTATTTCTCCTGCTTTTGTTACTACAACAGTATCGTTTATTCGTATATCAAGTCTTTTTATTTCGTCAAAATTATGGAGAGTCGCGCGCGTTACAATAGTTCCTTTTAGTAAAATAGGATCCATTATCGCAACTGGCGTAATTTTTCCAGTGCGACCAACCCCAAATTCAATATTCAGAATTTTAGTTGTTTTTTCTTCTGATGGGAATTTTGCTGCTATTGCAAAACGAGGAGCTTTTCCAGTATAGCCTAATTTATTTCGCAATGTTTTTTTATTAACTTTTATTACTATTCCATCTATCCAATAATCAAGAGTATCGCATTTTTTAGCCCATTTATGCCAAAAATCAATTACTTCGTTAATATTTTTGCAATGTTTCCAATATTTATTAACTTTAAATCCTAAATTTTTTAATACTATAAGTTCTTTAATTTGAGTTTCTGGAATATCGTTTTCTGGCCAAACATAATCATAAACAAAGCAATCAAGAGGTCGTTCTGCTGTAATTTTAGTATCAAGCTGTCTAATTGCTCCAGCTGCTGCGTTTCTTGGATTAGCAAATAAATTAAGGCCTTTTTGTTTTTGCGCTTTATTTAGTTTTTCAAAATCGCTTTTTTTTATAAAAACCTCTCCTTCAACAGTTATATTTATATCTTTTTCTAACATAAGCGGTATAGCTTCAATAGTTTTTAAATTTTCAGTAACATTTTCTCCTAATATTCCATTTCCTCTTGTTTCTCCTAAAACAAAAATACCTTTTTCATAATTTAGCGCGATATGAAGACCGTCTATTTTAAGCTCGCAAGCATAATCTATTGTGTTTTTTGACAATATTTTTTTTAAGCGCTTTTCCCAATCAAGTAAATCTGTTTTTGTAAAAGCGTCTTCCAAAGACCATTGTCTAACTTTGTGTTTAACTTTAATGAATTTATCTAAAACAACTCCTCCGATTCGTTTTGTTGGAGAATTAAAAGTAATAAATTTTGGATATTTATCCTCTAATTTTTTAAGCTCTTGTTTAAGAGAATCAAGCGCTCCATCTGATAGGATTTGTTTATCAAGAACATGATATAAATATCTGTGATAATTGATTGTTTTGCGCAGTTTTTCAATGCGTTCTTTAATTATTAATTCTTGATTCATAATTCTGTTTAATATGATACTTCCACGCTTCTTGTAGCTCCTTGATACGCTCCATTTGACTCCACTGTTCTATTAGGACTGTTTCCGCTAACAAAATAATTATAAGAGCTTGTATTATCTAAAATTCCAGATATAGAATCTTGGTCATTTAATCCTGCTCCTTGTCTATCTTGCCATAGCGCGGCTTCAATGCCAGAATCAGCTGCATAAAAAGCAATTGTTGTAAAATGGCTATTAATTGACGAAGTTAATTCAGCCACAAAAATATTTGTTAGTCCAAGTGTTATTGATAATCCGACAAATATTATAATTAAAGTTAGAATTAAAGCAATAGATTTCATTTTTTTAATAAAAAACAAGGTTCTCAACATTTTTTTACGAGCTTTGCGAGTTAGAAAATGTTAGAGGTTCTAATTTTTTAAATTTAATAATTTTAAAAAACAAGGTTCTCAACATTTTTTTACGAGCTTTGCGAGTTAGAAAATGTTAGAGGTTCTAATTTTTTATATTTAATAATTTAAAAAACAAGGTTCTCCTAAAATACTTAATGAGCAAAGCGAGTT
>JBBTYX010000049.1:0-3832 GCA_038078515.1 Patescibacteria group bacterium
CCCTTTATATAAGTGCGTGTCATATCAGTGAAATAGCTATTAGATTTATTTTTCGGAAATATATCGCAGACAATAGTTTGAAATGGTTTTAATAGGCCTTTCCCAGGATGATGCGGAATAGAAGAATCCCTACCGCATGATATAATTATGCCTTCTGCGCTAAGCATATCTTTTTCAATTAACATATGTTCTACTTTTAATTTTAAAAATTCGCTTGTTAATATTTTACCTCTATATTTAAGTTTATCTCCTTTAATTTCTGATTCCTTTAATACAGTTTCTATATATTTAAAAGCATTTATAACACTTTGCGAGTTCTTGCGGATATAATCAACTTCTTTATTTATTTTTTTAATCCTTTCTGGCCAAAAAGAAATTTTAGGAATGAGTTTTATACCTTTAGATTGTAAAAATAAAGCCATACTAAAAGGAAAGTTTGCTGGCACAATAATTTTTTTATGCGCTATTTTATATTTTTTTAATAAATAAATTGCTAATTTATTTATTAAACTTGTATTATCTTTTAATTTACAAGCCTTTTTTATAATATCATTTAACAATACTGCTTTAACATTTTTATTACTTCTATATTCTTTAAATAAATCAAACTCCCTGTGATCTAAAAATACTAATTGTTCTTTTTCAGTATCAATAAAAAAGAAAGGATCTACTATATTAACCCCTGTTGCATAAAACATATCACTATTTTTTGTACTATCATATATTAATTTTGACATATAATTAAGCCGGAGGCGAGAGTTGAACTCGCGACCTCTACTTTACGAAAGTATTGCTCTACCAACTGAGCTACTCCGGCGCAGCTCTAAAACCCTAAAATAATTTCTCTCCACTTTTCCCAATTTTTTTTCTCTTTTTCTTTTTCCTTATCTTCTTGATTCTTAATTCCTGATTCTTGATTCTTTTTTAAAGCAACAACGATTTCTCCTTCTTCTTTCAAGTTAAATTTTTCTTTTAATTCAAGTTTTAAAAAATCTTCATTTTCCAAAGAAAAAACTTTATTTTGCAAAATGTTATTTTTTTCTTGTAATTCATTAATTCTTTTTTCTATTTTATTTAATTCCTGCTTTAATTCGTATTTTTTATATAATTGTTTAGATAATTGAACACTAATGCCGATAATCGCGATAAATAAAACAATAATTAGAAGTTTTTGTAAAATTTTATACATAAAATACTAAATAATTTATAACTCTTAAATAAGCTATATTTTAACACAAAATAACATTGACATCAATAATTGCTTAAAGTAATCTAATGTTATATAGAAATGAGCAATATTAGAAATTTTTGCATAATAGCGCATATTGACCATGGAAAATCCACTTTAGCGGACCGTTTTTTAGAATTAACAAACACAATAGAAAAGAAAAATATGCATGACCAGTATTTAGATACAATGGGATTGGAACAGGAACGAGGAATTACTATCAAATTACAACCTGTAAAAATGCATTATAAATTAGAAAATATAAACTATGAATTGAATTTAATTGATACTCCCGGACATACTGATTTTTCTTATGAAGTGTCGCGCGCTCTTTCTGCTGTTGAAGGAGCTATTTTACTTGTTGACGCAGTAAAAGGAGTACAAGCTCAAACAGTTTTTAACTTTAAAAAAGCGTTTGAACAAGGATTATATATAATATCAGCTGTAAATAAAATTGATATGCCCGGAGCTGATGTTTTAAAAGTAAAAGAACAAATTAAAAAATTAACTGGAAGTAATGAGGAAATATTAGAAATTTCAGCTAAAACAGGGCTTGGAGTTCAGGAATTATTAGAACAAGCAATAAAGAAAGTGCCTTCGCCAAAAATAACTGATAAGCAAAATGTAACTGCTTTAATTTTTGACTCTTCATATGATTCTTTTAAAGGGGTTCTTTCTTATGCTCGCATATTTTCTGGCGCTATAAAACAAGGGCAAAAATTAAAATTAGCTTCTAAAAATATAGTATTTGAAGTAAAAGAAGTGGGTATTTTTAGTCCGGATTTAAAAAAGATAAAAGAATTAAAAACTGGTGAAATAGGCTATATCGCAACAGGCATAAAAGAAGCGGATGTAATAAAAATCGGCGATAGTATTATAAGCGAAGGTTCAATTCCTTTGCCTGGTTTTAAAGAACCTAATCCAAATGTTTTTTCCAGTTTTTATCCAGAAGAAGCATGCGGATTTGATTTATTAAAAACATCTTTACAAAAATTAAAATTAAGCGACCCTGCCTTATCTTGGGAAAATACAGAAAGCCCTATGCTAGGACGCGGTTTTAGAGTAGGCTTTTTAGGCAAACTTCATTTAGAAATAGTTGACGAGAGATTGCGTAGAGAATCAGATTCAAATGTAATTTTAGGTTCCCCAATGGTTGCTTATAAGGTTGACAACAAAATTGTTACCTCGCCTAATGATTTTCCTGATTATACTAAAGAGCGCGCTATTGAAGAACCTTGGGTAAAGATAAATACTTTTGTTCCGCAAAAATATTTAGGCGACGCGATGAAGCTTTTTGAAAAAGTTGAAAATAAATATATAGATTTAGAATATTTAGATCAAGATAATGTGGAACTTAAATATGAAATACCGCTATCAGCTATTATTACGGAAAATTTTTTTGATTCACTAAAAAGTATAACATCTGGCTTTGCATCTGCTGACTACGAATTTATAGAATATAGAAAATCTAGCGCTCAAAAATTATCAATACTTGTAGCTGGCGATTTGGTAGACGCTTTTTCTACAATAGTTAAAGCGGATAAAGCTTATAATATTGGCAAATCAAAAGTGGAAAAATTAAAAAAAATACTGCCTATGCAACAATTTACTGTATCTATTCAGGCAGTAACGCAAGGTAATATTATAGCGCGCGCCGATATATCAGCCCGTAGAAAAGATGTAACCGCTCCATTATACGGTGGCGATGTTACCAGAAAAAACAAGCTCTTGGAAAAGCAAAAAAAGGGCAAAAAGCGTTTAAAACAATTTGGAAAAGTAAAAATTCCAAAAGAAGTTTTCTCTAAAATGATTTAAAAAAAGAAAGGTATGACTAAGCTTGTAGTAAGACCTAATATAACAAATATAACTACAAACCAGATAAGAATTTTTTTAAACATAAATGATTTAGTTATAAACTTTTAACTATCGACTGCTTTTTTAGATAGCTTATCAGCTTCTGTGTTTTTTTCTCTAAGAATATGAGTAAAAAAAATATTCAATCCGACTGTTTCATTCCAAAGATCAAAAAATACATCTCGCACTTTTTTATCCTTTATTTTATAGCGATGATTTAACTGCTCCACTAGAAGCTGGCTATCAGAATAAACTTGAATATGGGTTTTTTTAACTTTATCTTTGCCAATTAATTGCTTTAGTTTTTTTATTGCAAGTATTGCCGCAATATACTCTGCTTGATTATTTGTTTTTATTCCAAGAGACACTGAATATTCTTTTTTTTGTCCTTCAATATCAATAATAAACCCGGCTCCAGAAGGTCCGGGATTATTTACTGACGCTCCGTCTGTGTAAATTATAATTTTTTGCATAAATATTTTTTGACAAATTTTTTTAAAGGAGTAAAATAGTGTAATAGGCTTTGTTGAGCGAAACTCGTGTACTATTTTGACATTTTTTTAAAAGGAAGTTCAAATTTCTATGCCCCGTGGGACATAGGTGAGAACATCCACTTGGCGTTTTGCCAAGATTGTACACCAACGCCAGCAAGGCTTTTTATTTTTTAAATTTGATAATTTAAAAAACAAGTAATCTATTTTTTAAATTTGATAATTTAAAAAACAAGTAATCTATTTTTTAAATTTGATA
>JBBTYX010000050.1:0-22350 GCA_038078515.1 Patescibacteria group bacterium
TAATCGCGTCCAAAAGTGCCTTTTTGAGCGATAAAAATTCCAAATAACAGCATATTATCAGGAGAATATAAAGGAATTTTTATATTTTTTTCTGATATTAAGGTTAAGCCATGGCTTCCGTCTTGATCTTTGTACTCTATATTGTTGTTTAATATAACATTAGTATCAACATTGCTGTTAATTAAATTAGCTGATGCAATAGTTATTTTACCATTTAATTTTCCTTGAATCCATAAATTATCTTCAAAAAATAAAACGCCGCATAAAGATTGAGGAGTGATATTTTGATGAAAAGTTTCTTGATTTATCACCTCATAATTCCAATGATAACCTTGTTCTGAATTATAAGCGTATATTTTATTTAGTTTTGTTACAACATAAACATCAATAGTTCCGTTTTCTTTTAAAATTAAATGATATCCCTTGCCATTAGTATAACCTATATTTTGAGATTTATCAAAATAAATTCCATTTGATTGAGCTAAAGTTTTTAATTGCGTTAAATCAACAGTAATAGAGTTAAAATCTATTATTTCAGTTGGAAATTTCCATAAACCTTGTTCTCCTCCTATGCCATCTCCGAAAACTCCAGGCTTTTCTTGATATGGATAATTGCAACCAAAAGAAGGCGTGCAATTCCATGTTTCCTTAGCTGATGTTACTAAAGCATTATTTTCTCCATCCATTCTTATGCCCCCGTTTGAATGATACGGACCTTTAATTTTGCGGTCAGATCCAGCCCACACATTATCATTTATTATATATGTGAATTGCGCAACAGAAGGTCTTGAGTAAATGGCTTTTATAATTCTTTTTTCATTTGGAAACTGGGTAGTACTGCCTGTTGATTTTATTTCTACGCTACTAATATTATTACACTGCATATTTCCGCTTATATCTAAGCTGTAATTTCCAATCAAGCCTCCTTGGGGGTCGTTAATATTATGAATATATGGACCTGGCGCCCCAGTACCGTCTTGTAAATCATCTTCATAATGAGCTAAATGCCAAACATAATAATTTATACCTGCTTCTGATATATTCATTGCGTTTTCTCGCGCTTTTAAACGTTCTGTATTTTGAAATTCTAAAGTAATAAAATCAGGAATACTCGCAATCATAAACATAAATACAGCTGAAAATATAAGTATTAAAATAAGAGCTGATGATTTCATAAATTTTTTTTAATCAATGTTTCTTGGTTTTACTAATGTTTTTAGAGTAAAATCGCCTGGAGCTGCAAAAGGGTTAATATTAACTTGCAGATTTATTTCTATTAAACTAATATCAGTTAAAATATTTAAATTAGGAACTAATTGATTAGATGAATCATAATAAGTAAATATTTGATTATTTCTTATATTTTCAGAATATATAGTAATTATTTCATTGCCTCCAGGAGTTTCTATAACTCCTTTACTAAGAATGTTTTCTTGTAAAAACCAGCGGATTTCTTCTATATTATAGTCTTTATCAATATCGCTATAAAATGCAAGACTTGTTGCTGTTGCTGAAGAAATTGGGTAATCGCCGTTTTCAGAATTAACAATTTCTTTTATTTCTCGCGACATTTCAGAAAGAATTGTTCTGCCCTCGCTAATCGCTTGTGTTTGTTGTAAGCGAAACTCATTGCTATTATAAAATGAAATAGCAAATTGATAAATAGTTATTATAACTATAGTAAATATAGCTATGTATATTAGTGATTCTATTAGTGTAAAACCTCGCATATTTTAAATTTAAAATTTTAAATCGCAACCTATTGTTTATTTATTATAGCTGTAAAATTACTTTGTTCAGAAACTTCTATGTTTGTATAATTAGAGTCGCTATATTCTAAAAGAGTAATATTTACTGTATAATCATCACTTGGATATATGTTGTTAAAAAATACTTGTCCATTAACATTTGTTTCTTTTGTTTGATTAAACCCAGCGCGCGTTAAATTAACATCTGCTCCGAAAATAGGGTTATTTAAAGAGTCTATCAATGTTAAAAGCAAGCTATTAGAAGTATGAGGCGCAATGTTAAAAGTTATTTCGTTATTTGTGTTTGGAGGAATATTTATTGGTTTATATGGATTAGAAGACGCGATATCATATCCTTCAGTATTTCCGTCTATAACAATATCGTAAATATCCCATTCTATATTTTCAATATTTACATAGCCAGCAGAGCTTTCAGAACCAGTGGCAAAGTTTTGATTATATTTGTATATTGGTTTTTCGTTGCTATCTTTTCCTATAATTTTATTTCCTCTGAGATTAAAGTTTATATTGGAAATAGGTAAAAACTGTTCATAAATTTCTTCTGAAAGTTTGTTTCCAGAAATAATTGTTCCTACTGATGTTATTATTGGAGGATTTGAAGCCAATGGATTTCCATAATACACCCAATAATCATTATCTATATTATTTGCTGGTATATCGCGTTGTGTTTGAAAAGCAATTTGAAGCGCTGTTGTGCTGCTATTCCAATTATTAATATTTATTCTTGGAATCTCTCTTAAAATTAAAGGATCTCCATATACTATTCTTACATCATCGCCAGACGCTAGAGCTTTCTCGTTTTGAACCAAGTTAAAATGACTAAGAGGTATTTTTACTTCTGCGCCAGAGTCTATATTGCTATCACCTGTTAATAAAATTCTTTCCCTGTAATTGTAATTATTATTCCACCAATTAGTAGTTCCTAAATTATCATAAGTTTTTATTGTTAGCTGACTTACTTTATCAATTGTAAAACTTGCTTCAGTTGTTTCGCTTTCAATAATAGTTAAATGAGAAGGCATAGGAGTTACATTTTGACTGTTACGCGCGTAAGTTTTAGAAGTAGAATAATTGTTTTTATTTATTGTAATTTCATAACTTTCAGCAGACGTTGGGGATCCGGGAAATGTGACTAATCCATTGTTATTAGTAAAAGTATTGATTGAAATTTGAGGAATAACAGTATCATTTTTTATTAAAACATTTGCTTGCGGAATAGAAATTCCTTGGGAATCAAAAGCAGTTAATTTAAGAGTTCCTCCTCCTAAAACAGTTTCTATTCCTTTAGGAGCGTAATTTGACAATAAAACTATTTTATCGCTGTTAAACTTTGTTTGCCACGATACTTCAACGCGGATTTGTTTATAATCAGCTGTAATAGAGTTTTCATCAAGCTCGTCTAATCCGTCTTCAGGCGCGTCCACATATTGAATAGATATTTTTTTAGTGTAATTAATATTATTTAGGGATATTTCTTCCTCGGCAATTAAATTTCCAGATGGTATTCCTCCTTGTGTGCCAACACTGTTATAATCCAAATTACGCGCGAATTCCATTTCTTCTTGCGCTATAACTAAGGCGCCAGCGCGTAGCTTGCTTACTGTAAGAGAATCTATTCCTAAACTTAAAGTTTCTAAAATTCCTATAGAAACAAGAGTAAAAATAAATATTGCAATAATTATTTCAAGCAAAGAAAAAGATCTCATAATAAAATTATACCAAATTTTATCTTTTTTTAAAATACTGCTTTTTAAATTCAAATACAGAAAACAAAATAATCTGTCGGTTTCTCAGCCACGAATTGTTTAATATTGTAAAATATGAATATGTTTTATATAATTAAAAAATATGAAAAAAGAAATAGAAACAAGATTTCTTGACATAAATAAAAAAGAGATTGTAAAAATGCTTATTTTACTTGGAGCTGTTGATAAAGGCGAAGAAAAATTAGAAGAAATAATTTTTTACGATAAAAATATGAAATGGAAAGGAAAACACAGATTTGTTCGGCTTAGAAAAACAAAAAATAAAATAGAATTAACTTATAAAAGTAATCAAAAACAAACAATTAACAGCGCAAAAGAAATAGAATTTGAAGTTTCTGATTTTGATAAATGTTTAGAATTTTTAAATAAAATAGGTTTAAAAATTGTAAGACGATTAGAAAAATACAGACATAAATTTAAATTTGACAAAGTAACAATAGACATAGATAAATGGCCTAAAATTCCAGCATATATAGAAATTGAAGGACCGTCTATTACTTCTGTTAAAAATATTTGCGAAAAACTTAATCTTGATTGGAATAAAAGATTTGACAAAGACGCAAGAGCTGTATTTATGCGTTATGGTTATGATATTGATAATATTAAAGTAATAAGTTTTTAAAATCGGTAACCGAGTTACCGCTAATAAGTTACTGCTCAACTTAAAATCGGTAACCGAGTTACCGCTCAACAAGTTACCGATAATTAACGCTCAAATTAAAATCGGTAACCGAGTTACCGATAATTAAAAAATTCCGAAAAAGTAATCTTTTTAATATTTTTTATATCCTATCCTATCTTATCCTATCCTATACTTGATGTAAGCGAATATATAGGTTGCAATATAGATATTGCGAAAAACCCTACGCCCAATCCTATAAATACCATTAAAACAGGTTCAATAATGCTTCCCATATTTTTAGTTATATTAGCAACATCGTCTTCATAAAATAGAGCTAATTCTATAAGAATAGTGTCCAAAGAACCAGTTTCTTCACCTACTGATATAAGGTTTACAACAATAGGAGGGTATAATTTTGGATATTTAGCAAAAGAGGAATGCAAATTCGCGCCTTTTTCCACATCTATTTTAGTTTGTTCCAATGATTTTTTATAAAAATAATTTCCCATTACTGATTTTGTTATTTCTATTGATTCTAATATTGATATTCCGCTTATTACCAAAGAATGAAGAGTGCGAGAAAACCGAGCGGAATTTACTTTTTTAGTTATAGACGATATTAAAGGTATATTTAAAACCGCAAAGTCGCGAGTGATTTTTCCTATTTGCGTGCGCAAAAAAAAGTACCAACCGCTGATTATTACCATAACTATTATAAATATAAGTAAAAATATATAATCAGACATAAAATTGCTAATTGAAATTATAGCGCGCGTGCTAAACGGAAGTTCAGCGTTAAAACTTTCAAATACTTGCACTAAATTAGGAACAGCGTAAACCATCATAATTATACCTATGCCTATCATAACTACAAGTATAACCATAGGGTATATTAAGGCGCCTATTACTTGGGAGCGAAGTTTTCGGTCTTTTTCCATTTGTACAGCAAGTGTTTCTAATGTTTTTTCTAATTTTCCAGAAAGCTCGCCAGATTTAACCATATTTATATATAATGGCTTAAATATTTTTTCATATTGTTTTAAGGAATCCGCGAAACTTTCCCCTTTTTTTATTCGTTCTTCTAAATCTGAAATAATAGTTTTTAATTTTTGATTGCTTGTTTGATCTTTTAAAGTTTCTAAACCTTTTGGCAAAGATATTCCAGTTCTTATCATTAAAGCTAAATTGCGAGTAAATATAATCCTTTCTTTTAGAGGAACTCCAGAAAACTTGTTAATTTTTTGTCGTATTTTGCTAAACATAATATTTAATACTAAATTCTTTATTCTTTTGTTACTCTAATCACTTCTTCTAAACTTGTTATTCCTTGAACAGCTTTAATAAAACCATCTTCTAACATTGTTGTCATTCCTTGTTCTATAGCTTTATTTTGTATAACATCAATAGAAGCCTCTTTTTCTATGAGGATTTTAATTGCTTCTGTTATTTCTAAAACTTCAAATATGCCTATTCTCCCTTTATATCCTTCTGCGCATATTTCAGTTGAATTAGGTTTATAGAATTTTATTTTCCCCCAAGTAGTATTTTTAGGAACTATTTTTTTGTCTTTTAAAACAAATAAAATACGTTCCATATCATATTCTTTGTTTAAACTTTTTATTTCGCTTTCTGTAAGAGAGTATTCTTCTTTGCTTTCGCATAATATCCTTACTAATCTTTGAGCTATCACAATATTTGCAGTAGAAGAAAGTAAAAATGCTTGTGTTTTCATATCAATAAGGCGAGGAAAAGCGCCTGAAGCGGAATTAGTATGAAGAGTGGAAAGCACTAAATGTCCTGTTAATGCCGCGTTTATAGCAAGAGACGCTGTTTCAGTGTCTCTTATTTCGCCAACCATAATAATATCCGGATCTTGTCTTACAAGCGCGCGAAGCCCGTTTGAAAATGTAAGCCCTATAATAGTATTAACTTGCGTTTGATTTATGCGAGGCATTTGATATTCAATGGGGTCTTCTATGGTGGAAATATTAACTTGTGGTTTATTAAGTATCTCCATTATAGAATATAATGTAGTTGTTTTTCCAGATCCAGTAGGTCCTGTAACAAGTATCATTCCATGAGGTTTTTCAATATTTTTCTTAACTATTTGTAAATTTTCTCCGTATAATCCAAGTGATTCCAATGTTAAGTTTTTAACACCTTCTTTTAAAAGTCTCATAACAACTTTTTCCCCGTTTTTTACTGGCAGTATTGAAACGCGAAATGACACTTTATAGTTTGTTGATTCTATTTTAAAACGTCCATCTTGAGGAAGCCTATGTTCGTCTAATTTTAAATCGGATATTACTTTTATGCGAGCTATAACGCCAGAATAAATTTCTTGTGGCAAGTCCATAACATCTCGTAAAATTCCGTCAATGCGATACCGAACAATAACTTTTTTCTCCAATGGTTCAATATGAATATCAGAAGCGCCTTGAGTTATGGAATATTCTAAAATACTATCCACTATATTTATTACTGGCAGTTCGCTAGCTTTTTCCTTTAAATTATCTTGAGTATCCTCGTTTTGAATTTCTTTTTGACCTTGACTTATTTTTATTTTAGATTGCAAAGAATCTGTTTTTTTAACTTCAATATTATCTTTAGATTCTTTATTTATATTTTGATAAAGCACATCGCCCCATTGTTCTTTTAAGCTTTTTTCATATTGCTCTAAACAATGTTTTATAGATTTTTGATTAGTTAAACGAGGTAAAATGTTTAAATTTATCTTTTTTTTAATAAAATCTATTTCTTGAAGATTATCTGGATCAAGCATAGCTACTTCTATTGAGTCATTAGATTTTCTATAAGCTACCATTTGGTAATTTTGAGCTATTTTTTTAGGGATAAGATTTAACACATCTTGCTCTATAATTAGTTTTTCTAAATCAATAAAAGGCACGCCAATAATATGACCTTTAATCTTTATTAAACCGTCTTCTGTAATTAAATTATTTTTAATTAAAATTTGTTCAATTTTTTCTTGACTTCCTTCAGTTTCTTGAAAAATTTTTTCCCAAGCATCTTTATCTATAACTTCAATATCAAGTAAAAAATCTCTAAGTTTTGTAATTGGAATATTCATAAAAACAATTAACATGGAACATGAAGCAATTGTTTATTGTAATAGTTTAACTTTTTCGCATAAAAAATTTATTTCGCCATTTCTAAGTTGCGCCTTCCCTCGTATAGCTATTGGCGTGCCTTCATTCCAGATAGGGTAGTGTTCTAAAATGCGAGGAAAAACAGTAACTTCCAATACATTTTCTAAATCTTTTATTTTAACAAACAGCATTGCGTCTCCGTTTTTAGTATTTATTTTTTTAATTCCTTCAATGGTTCCGCCAGTCCATATGGTTTTATTATCAGAAGAAGGAATTATGTTTTTAATAGGAGTAAGTTTTGTGTTAAATAATTTTTTATGTTTTTCCAATGGATTGCCGGAAATATATAATCCCAAAAGCTCGCGTTCCCAAAGCAGTTTTTGTTCTAAAGAGGCAGGTTCCGCGCTTTTTAAATTTAAAGTAAGTTTATTTTCCTCTCCATCAAATAAACCTCCTTGAATAGTATTTTGTTTTGCGCGCAATTCTTGCGCCGCTGTTAAAATAAATTCTAAATTATAAATAAGCCTATTTCTTTCATCTATTGTATCAAATGTTCCAACTTTTATCAAAGCCTCCATTGTTTTTTTGTTGATAGCTCGGTCTTTAATTCTGTTTATAAAATCTTTTATGTCTTTAAATTTTCCATTTTTTATTCTTTCTTCAATTATATTTTTTGATATATTACTGCCTACATTTTTAATTGCTTGCATTCCAAAACGAATGCTTTTATCATTTATTATTGTAAAATCAAGTCCGCTTTCATTTATATTTGGCGGCAATAATTCAATTCCCATATTGCGAGTTTCTTCAACAAAAAAAGCAAGTCTTTCTAAATCGCTTTGCCTTGAATTTAAAAGAGCTGTCATAAATTCAATAGAATAGTTTGCTTTAAGATAAGCTGTTTGATATCCAATCATTGCGTAAGATGTAGCGTGCGAGCGATTAAAAGCGTATTGCGCAAATGGCTCAACTAATTTCCAAACATCAGTTGCTATTTTCACTGAAATATTATTTTTTATAGCGCCTTGTATAAATTTTTCTTTTTGTTCGTGCAAAAGCGATTTTATTTTTTTACCTACGGCTTTTCGCAAAATGTCTGCTTCAGCTAAAGTAAAACCAGATAAATCGCGCGCTATTTGCATAAGCTGTTCTTGATAAACCATAATTCCATAAGTATTTTTTAGAGCGTTTTCCATTTTTGGGTGAATATACTTAATTTCTTCTTTTTTATGTTTTCTTCTAATATAAGAAGAAATAAGTTCCATTGGGCCCGGACGATATAATGATACCATAACAATTAAATCTTCTATCTCAGTTGGTTTAAGATCTTTTAAATATTTTTTCATTCCTTCTGATTCAAATTGGAAAACCCCAGTTGTTTTCCCTTCTTGTGTTAATTTAAATGTTTTTTTATCATCTAATGGAATTTTTCTTATATTTATCAATGTTCCATATCTATTTTGTATTAGTTTTAAAGTATCACTTATAATAGTTAAATTTTTAAGACCTAAAAAATCCATTTTAAGAAGTCCCAAATCTTCTATTGCATGCATTTCATATTGAGTAACAAGTGTTTCATCTCCGCGAGAAGCGTGTTGGAGCGGAGTATATTCAGTTAATGGCTTGTTTGTTATAACTACGGCGCAAGCGTGAGTTGATGTATGGCGCGCAACTCCTTCCAAACGTCTCGCTATATTTATAAGTTCTTTGCCTTTTTTGTCATTATTATAAATTTCTTGAAGTTCTTTTATTTCAAGCAATGCCTGACTCAAAGGCATATTAAAAGGTATTATTTTAGCTAATTTGTCGCAGTAATTATATTCATAACCTAAAACTCGGCCAACATCGCGTATAGCTCCTCGCGATGCCATAGTTCCAAAAGTAATAACTTGAGCAACTTTATCTTTGCCGTATTTTTTTTTAGTGTATTCAATAACTTCATTTCGACGGATATCGTCAAAATCAAGGTCAATATCTGGCATACTTATGCGGTCAGGATTAAGAAATCGTTCAAACATTAATTTATATTTTATAGGGTCTATGCTTGTTATATTTAAACAATATGAAACAATAGAGCCTGCTGCGCTTCCTCGCCCGGGTCCAACTATAATTCCATTTTTTTTAGCCCAATTAACAAAATCCCAAACAATTAAAAAATAAGAAGCAAAACCCATTTTTTCTATTATTTCAAGCTCGTATTTTACTCTATCGCAAATTTCTTTATTTTTTAAACTTTGTTTTTCATAGCGTTTTTTAACTCCGCTCCAAACAAGTTCCTCTAAATATTTATTAGCATCTTTTCCATTTGGCAATGGGAATAAAGGCAGTTCTATTTTATTTAATTCAATTTCTAAATTGCATTTATCCGCTATGAGCAATGTATTTTTAATAGCTTCAGGGTAATCTTTAAACATTTCTTCAGCTTCTATGCCATTTTTAAAAGAAAGGTCAAGTTTAGCCATAGAAAGCCTGTTTTCATTTGAAAATTCTTTGTTTGTGTTAACAGAAACTAAAACATCTTGAGCTTTTCTGTCTTCTTTATTTGGATAATGAGAATCAATTGTCGCAACAAGAGGAATATTTAATTTTTTTGAGAGTTTTTTTAGCTCTTTATTAACAATTTCCTGATCTTTTAATTCTTTATGAATTTGAATTTCAAAATAAAAATTGCCCTTGCCAAATATTTTTTCATATTCTTTGGCAATTTTTTCCGCTTCTTTTAAATTACCAGAAGTAATTAGCTTAGGAATTTCTCCATTTAAACATCCTGAAAGAGCAATTAAACCTTTAGAGTATTTAGCAAGCAGTTTTTTATCAATGCGAGGTTTATAATAATAACCTTCTAAATGCGCTATTGAAGTTAATTTAATAAGATTTTTATATCCTTTGTTATTTTTAGCTAAAAGAATAATGTGTCTGCGAATTTTGTCTTCTGGATTGATTTTGCTTTTGTGATTTGGCGAAACATACGCTTCTACGCCTATTATTGGTTTAATTCCAGCATGTTTGGCTTTTTTATAAAATTCAATAGCGCCATACAAGACTCCATGATCAGTAATAGCAAGGGCAGGCATTTTATATTCTTTAGCTTTTTCTATTATTTCATCAATTTTTCCTAAACCATCAAGCAAACTAAAATGTGTATGCGTGTGAAGATGCACAAAATCAGACTTTTTCATAATTTGAATCTTATCATAGAATCGCTGAGCATTAAATGTTGACAAATATATTTTAATATGTTGTATAAATATATTATAGAAAAAGGAAGCTATTATAGTTCCTTGAAAATCTAATATTATAATTTGTAAAAGGGAGTAGAAATCTTCTGCGCCTTTTTGATTTAAACAATTACCTCTTGCAAAATTTTGCGATTGTGATATAGTAAGTGAAAATGAGAAAGTTTTTTACTTTTTCGTTTTTCACCCTTTGGGTGATCAGCCACAGGCTGATAACTTTTAATTTGAAACATGGCTGTTCCAAAAAGAAAAACAAGTAGAAAACGCACTCATGACAGAAGAGCGCACTTGCGGTTAAAAAAAATTAATTTAACACCGTGTTCTAATTGTAAAACCGATATAATGTCTCATCGTGTTTGTTTTTTTTGCGGATTTTATAAAGGAAAACAAGTTATAACTGTTTTAACAAGAGAAGAAAAACATCAATTAAAAAAAGATAAGAAAAAAGGCAAAAAAAATGTTATTAAAAACGATGTTAAAGATAGCAATAAGGGTCTTAGTGTGGAAGAATTATCTAAAAAAGACTAAAACATTAAATCTTTTAAAATGAGCCTTCGCCATTTATCACGATTAACAGCAACGCAGATTCTTTATGAATGGGATTTTTATAAGTCCTTTTACACTAAGGAAGAATTATCTAAAATGGAAAAAGATAAAAAAGATCAGTTTTCTCTGACAAGTATTTTAGATAAAAATTTACAAAATATTTCTAAAATAGACAAGGATTTTTTAAAAAAGATTGTAAATGGAGTAATGAATAAAATAAATGATTTAGATGATATTATTGAAAAAGCGGCGCCTAAATGGCCAATTGAACAGGTAACGCTAATTGACAGAAATGTTTTGAGAGTTGGTATTTTTGAATTATTATTTGGAGATTATAAAGAAGTTCCGCCTAAAGTATCTATAAATGAAGCAATTGAAGTAGCAAAAAGTTTTGGCGGAGAACAATCGGGAAAGTTTATAAATGGAGTATTGGGGACTATTTATAAAGAGATAGGAGAACCAATGAAAGACGATTAGAATTATTATGAATAGTTAATTAAAATATTTTATTACTATGCTGTTCTTTGTTTTTCGCTTTGCGCGAAAAAGAAAGAGATAGGAGAACCAATGAAAGATGATTAGAATTATTATGAATATGAGAACCAATGAAAGACGATATGAATTATTATGAATAGGATAACCAATTAAAGACGATATGAATTTTGATGCTCATAAAATAGAAAAAAAGTTAGGCATTGTTTTTAATGACAAAGATATGCTTAAACAAGCCTTTTCTCATCGCTCATACGCAGTAGAAAAAGGTTTATCAAGTTTATCTTCAAATGAACGATTAGAATTTTTAGGCGACGCTGTTTTAGAAATTGTTGTTAGCGATAATTTATATAAAGAATATAAAAACGCAGAAGAAGGAATTTTAACGCAATGGAGATCAGTTATTGTTAATACTAATAGTTTATCTGAAGCGTTTAAAAAATTGGAATTAGCTCAATATATTTTGCTTTCTAAAGGAGAGGCAATGTCTTTGGGACGAGAAAAAGATACTATTTTAGCGAATATGATAGAAGCATTGATTGGAGCTATTTATCTTGACTTAGGATTTGATAAAGCTTATAGTTTTATTAAAAGTTTTATCTTAAAAGATACAATTGAATTAATAGAAGAATTTCGTGTTTATAATCCTAAAGGAGGGCTTCAGGAAAAAGTTCAGGGGCAAGGCAAAGGCACTCCAGATTACAAAGTTATAAAAGAAATAGGGCCTGACCATGAGAAAAATTTTGAAATAGGAGTTTATATAAATGGAAAATTAATAGCTCAAGGTAGCGGGAATTCAAAAAAGAACGCTGAAGAAGACGCAGCAAGAAAAGCATTAGAATCAATTAACAAAAAATGATTTTAAATTTAATTTTTCGTTGTTAATTATTATTATGGTAAAAATTCGTTTAATTAGAATAGGTAAAAAAAACGACCCTCATTTTAGATTGGTTGTTCAGGATTCTAGAAAAGCTCCAAAAGGCGATTGCATTGAGTTTTTAGGTAATTTAGCGCCAATCTTACATAGGGTTCAAATTAATAAAGAAAGAATAAAATATTGGTTAGATAAAGGCGCTCAACCAACTGATTCTGTTTATAATCTTTTAGTTAAAAAAGGTATTATTATTGGTAAAAAACGCACTAAACATAGTAAATCTAAAAATAAAGAACAAGCGGGAAATAACAAGATAGAAAAAGAAATAGACAATAAAAAAATAGGAGAACCAATGAAAGACGATTAGAATTATTATGAATAGTTAATTAAAATATTTTATTTCTCCTATCTCTTTGTTTTCTCGCTTTGCTCGAAAATAAAAAGATAAGAGAACCAATCTTTTTGTTTTCTCGCTTCGCTCGAAAATAAAAGTTCAATAGAAAATATAAAAGAAAATTCTCCTGTTTTAGAAGAAGTTAAAAAAGAAGAAATTACAAATAAAATGTAAAAATATTGACGAAATCGTTAAAAATGATACAATGTTTATAATTGATGGCAGATTGTTTAAAGGTCGTCTGCTGTTTAAGTAATTAGTGTTAATTATAGAAATTATGGAAAGAGATCAAGAATTTATTGAAAGTATAGTTAAGTCATTAGTAGAAAATCCTAAAGATGTTAAAACTGACAGAAAAGTTGATGAAATGGGAGTTTTAATTACCTTGCATATTAATCCAGCTGATATGGGCACTGTTATTGGTCGCGAAGGCGCTACTGCTAAAGCTCTAAGAACATTGCTTAGAATAGTGGGAGCTAAAAATAATGCACGCGTTAATTTAAAGTTGGAAGAACCAGAGGGTAGAACAAGACCAGCTCCTCGCAAAGAAACAACTTTTCGCAAAAGAGAAGAAAAAACAGAGGAAAACGCTACTGATGTTGTAGATGATTTAAAGCTTTAATATTACCATACAAAAAACCGCTGGCATTTACTTGTCAGCGGTTTTTTTATATGTTAATATTTAATAACAAATAACAAGGAATAATTGTTTATTATTTGTTGTTATTTGTTTTATTATATGAAATTTGATGTTTTAACGCTTTTCCCGGAGTTAATAAATGATTTTTTCAAATCAGGCATTCCTTCTAAAGCATTAAAAAAAAAACTTGCAGAAGTAAGAGCGATAAATATTCGCGATTATTCTGAAGGAAAAAGTAAAGTAGTTGATGATACGCCATTTGGAGGCGGACCAGGAATGGTTATGAAAATAGATCCTATATATCGCGCGGTTTTGTCTTTACAAATTGAAACAAAACAATTAAATGAAAAATTAAAGAGCAAAATAATTGTAACTTCTGTGCGCGGAAAGAAATTTAATCATAAAAAGGCTAAGGAATACGCAAAATTTGACCAGCTTATTTTTATTTGCGGTCGTTATGATGGCATAGATGAAAGAGTAACAACTTATATTGCTGATGAAGAAATATCAGTTGGGGATTTTGTTCTTCAAGGAGGAGAATTATCAGCGCTTATGATAATTGAGGCAGTAATGCGTTTTATTCCGGGCGTTATAGGAAACCCTGATTCTCCTGATAAATTACTTGGTCCTCAATACACAAAGCCAGCAGTTTTTTCGCCTAAAAAAGGAGTGGAGTGGAAAGCGCCAGAGGTATTACTTTCTGGTAATCATAAAAAAATATTAGAATGGCGTAAAAAACACGGATTTATACTTTAAAATTAATTATTAATTTATTTTGAAATTTGGAATTTAAAATGTTTAATGTTTAATGTTTTAGGTTTCATGTTTTATGAGAAAATATGTTACAAACAGCAGAGTCTGTTACTGAAGGTCATCCTGATAAAATTTGCGATCAAATTTCAGACGCTATTTTAGATGAAACATTGCGTCAAGATATTCATTCGCGCGTTGCTATTGAAACATTGGTTACAAATGGCTTAGTTGTTGTAACAGGAGAAATGACAACAAAAGCTTATGTGGATGTTTCTGGTCTTGTGCGTAGCGTTGTGCGAGATATTGGCTATAATGATCAAAGTTTAGGTTTTCACTGGGAGGATTGCGGCGTAATAGTAAGTATTCAGGAACAATCTCCAGATATTGCGAAAGGTGTTGATAAAAAAGAAATTGGAGCAGGGGATCAGGGCATAATGTATGGATACGCTACAGATGAAACACCTGAATTTATGCCTTTGCCTATTGTTTTAGCTCATAAATTAACTCGCAAATTAGCTGAAGTTCGTAAAAAAGGCATACTTGATTATTTAGGTCCTGATGGCAAATCTCAAATTACAATTGATGATACAACTGGAAAATTAAGTAGCGTGGTTTTATCTACTCAACACAGTAAAAGCGTAAATATAAATAAAGTAAGAGCTGATGTAGAGCGCGAAGTTATAAAAAAAGTTTTGCCAAGCAAGATGTTTTTTAAAAATACTAAAATATTTATAAATCCTACTGGCATATTTGTTTATGGAGGACCTAGAGCTGATACAGGAGTTACTGGTCGCAAGATAATGGTGGATACTTATGGACCTGGATTTTCTCATGGAGGAGGAGCTTTTTCTGGTAAAGACCTTACTAAAGTAGACCGTTCCGCTGCTTACGCAGCGCGTTGGGTTTCTAAAAGTATTGTGGTAGCTGGTTTGGCAAAGAAATGCGAAACAAGATTAGCTTACGCTATTGGTAAATCAGAACCTTTAATGATTGCTGTTAATAGCTTTGGAACAGGTAAATATAGCGATGAAAAATTAGTTAAAATAGTAGAAAAAAATTTTAATCTTCGCCCTGGCGCTATAATTTCCGATTTAGACCTTTTGCGACCCATTTATAAACAAATCGCTTATTATGGTAATTTTGGAAGAAATGAGCTTAATCTTCCATGGGAAAAACCAAAAAAACTTAAGTTTTAAATTAGCTATATTTGTCATTTTAGCTTATTATTTTTAGAGACTAAGTCTTTGAAAATTTATGCTACTATTTTTTATTCGGTAACCGAGTTACCGAATGTAAAAATGTTTACAATTAAACAACTTCGGCTTGATAACATTTCTCGCAGTAAACTATTTCTTGTCTATCTGGACTGTAACTTGTTTCAAATTCCACAGAACAATGTTCTTGTTTGTGATTAGGATGCTCTATTGTGTTTTTATATACTTTATTGTCTGATGTTTTTCCAGCGCATTGGCACTTGCGATGCCAGAGTTTTAATGGATTTCTTTGTTTTATTCTTTGATAATATCTGCAATTAGGACATAGTCTTGGAATAGGTATATTTTGTTTTTTGTAAAATTCAAATTCTCTTTGTATTATTTTAAAAGCTGTTACGCATTGTTCATTGCATTTGCCTTGATGCTCGCATTCTATGATTTTTCCTATTATATCATTCTCTATATATTTAATATCATCTAAAATATCTTGTGTTTTAATGTCTATATTATAATTTCTCTCTTCTTGCTCTTTCCATTTGTATCCTTGTTCTATGGCTTGCTCTTTTGTCAATGAAAAATATTCTTGAGCTATTATTTCATTGTACGCGAATGGAGATAATTCTGCGGGAAAAAACTCTCCATATTTATATACTCTTCCTTTTTTATCTATGTACGGCATATTATTCATATGCTCAATTATACTAGGCACTAATTTCTCGTATTCCTCTTTTGTGTATTGTTTGTTTAGGATACAGTACTCCTTATTTCGAAGGCCTACACAGCCAAATAGGTTATTAGAGTTGTGGCAATTAAAAGAATATTGAACATTATATCCTTCTAAAATAAAAACAACAAAAAATACTTTAAATCCTATGCAAGAAATTACATCATAACACAATTCTGATTTCATTCCGCCAAAATTTATATCATAAGAATCTTTTACTCTATCAACAGCATAATTCGCAAATTTTAAATTTTCTAAATCTTTAGATGAATTAAAGCAATAAAAACAATTTTTAGCATTTGATATATTATCTCCAACAATATTAAAAGATTTTAATATGTTAGCGAATTTACGAGGGTATTTAAGATTAAGTTCGTTAAATTTTTCTTTAATTTCTGAAATTGTTTTATGACATCCTAGATTAAATTCTTTTAATTTTTTAAAATATTCCTCTTTATTGTATTTTTTGTTAAAAATATAATATTGTTTGTTTCTTAAACCTATACAACCTATACAATCAGAACAATTTTTACAATCATACAAAAAATATGAATTAACGCAACTTTCACAATTCTGACTATAAAACAATTTATGCGAATTTAAACAATCTACTGTTTGATAACACAATTCGCTATTGCGAGTTATCATACAATCAGACGAATCTTTAGTATAAGGTATTAATGATGAATACATGCAATTTTCAACATCATGTAAACCAAAAGATAAATAACAATTTTTAATATCTTTTGCCCAATTACAGTAAAAACTATTAATAACATTTTTAGTAAATAAATTTTGTTGAGGGACGTCTCTAACCAACTCTTCAAACTGCTCAAAAAAAGGTTTGTTAAAATCATAATCTCTGCCATAATCCATTGAATCCCAATCATCGCTCCACCAGTATTTATTGTCATATACTTTTAAACGAGAGTCTTCATGATAAATAGATATTATATCTTCGCTATGTCCCGGCGCATCGCATTTTCTTTTATACAGCGCTCTCTCATTTCTCCATAGCATTCTTCTTACCATCCTGCACTCAGGACAAAATGTAGGAGAAGGAACTTGTATTTTATTGTAAAATTCAAAATCCTCTAGATCTATTGTAAAATTTTGTTTGCAATTTTGACATTGTTTTGTTTCTTTTTGATAAAGCATTTTTATACTTATTTTTATTTTTAAATCAAAATGGTTTAATAAATTATTTTTACATTCGGTAACCGAGTTACCGAATATTTTTTCTAATCAGAAACTTATAATCGGTAACCGAGTTACCGAATATTAAATTAATTTAGAACATATTTCCTAATTTTAATTTTTTGACTTTTCTCTCTTTAAAATGAGATTTCTAAATATCGTAATGTACTGCGTACATTTCCGCTTCTTTAGCTATTTTCCGCATTATAGTTATTGTTTCTATCGGGTATTTACCCATAGCTGTTTCTTCTGATAGCATTATCATATTAGTTCCATCTAAGATAGCATTAGCAATGTCTGTTATTTCCGCGCGTGTAGGCGTTTTACTTGCTACCATTGATTTTAGCATTTCAGTTGCTGTTATAACTGGTTTTTTTGCTTTATTAGAAAGCTCTATAATCATTTTTTGAGCAAAAGGAATTTTTTCCATTGGAATAGCTGTTGCTAAATCTCCTCTACCAATCATTATTAAGTCCGCGATTTTTATAATGCTTTTAATATTTTTTATTGCTTGTTTAGTTTCAATTTTTGCAACAATCGGAATTTTGTAATTATTATCATCTAAAAATTCTTTTAATCTTAAAATATCGTTTTTATCTTTTATATAAGATAGTACTATATAATCCACTTTTTGTTTTATGCCAAATAATAAATCAGTGCGATCTTTAGGCGTAAAAGTCTTTATTCCTTTTTTAAAACTATGAGCAGTGCTGCCAGTTTTAGCATCAGTGCGTCCTTGTATGCGAGGACCTGATAAATCCTGCATAATAGGGAGCCGAGCTCCAGATTGTTTTTCAGCTTCGCGAATATTTTTAATTAAATTCGCGTGCGCTTCATATGTGCCGTGCGAAAAATTAAGTCTGGCAATATTCATTCCCGCTTTAATCATTTCCTTTAGTGTTTTAACATCTTTACTTGCTGGTCCAATTGTTGCGATGATTTTAATCATATTTCAAATTAAAAACGACTCCATTGCCGAGGCATTTTTTTTTGCTGTTTTATAGGGTTAATTTTTTTATTATTCCAAGAACCCTTAGTATTTCTCCATATTTTTAAAATATCCTTAGTTTTAGGAGTTGAGATATTGGAATTATTCATTGTTTCTTTTGTTGATTTTTCCATAAAAAAATATTTATAACATTTAACAAATCTTAACTTCACTTTATTTAGTAATTTTCTATAGCGGGGTCAGACCCCGCTATAGAAAATATTATTCAGCAAGAATTTGTTGAGAACCTTGTATTTTTAATAAAAAGGTAGCACAAATAAATGTTTTTGAAAATACTTGACAAATTAATAAATTGAGGAATTATTTACCTTTGTTCGTATAATAGGCTTGTGAAATAGGCGCGTAAAATGGTTTTTTAATTTAAGTCTTTTGTAATTATCTCTATTTTGTCGCCTGATTTTAATTCGTTTTTTAGGAATTTGTCAGCAAGAAAAGTTTCTATTTTATCTTGCATTACTCTTCTCATTGGACGAGCTCCGTATTTAGGATTATATCCATTTTCAGATAAAAATGTTTTTAAATCATCGCTTACTATAAAATCAATATTATGTTCTTTTTTCAATCTTTCCGCAAGATCATTTAATAAAAGCCCGGCAATTTGTTTTAATTCTTTTTTGCTAAGAGTTTTAAATGTAACTATGGCGTCAAAACGATTTAAAAATTCCGGTTTAAACATATTATTTTTTTGTAAATGTTCAAGCAGTTCCTCTTCAAATTCTTTTGAATTCACTTTTTCAATATTTTCTTGTATTAAATTAGCTCCAGCATTAGATGTGCCAATAATAATTAAGTGGCGAAAGTTTATTTTAGAGCCTTTTGTGTTAGTCATTATTCCTTCGTCTAAAATACTTAAAAATAGATTTAAAATTTTTGAATTAGCTTTTTCTATTTCGTCCAATAAAAGCATTGTGTAAGGATTTTGTTTTACCTCTTGAGAAAGATTATCCATTAAACGAGTTGTGTCGTCATCTTTAGAATATTCAGACATATCAAAGCGAATCATATTGCTTTTTCGTCCAAAATAAACCTCTGCTAATACTTTTGCTGTTGTTGTTTTGCCAACGCCAGTGGCTCCTAAAAATAAAAATGTTCCAATTGGTCTATCATTTGATCTAATTTTAAATCGTGCTCTTTTAAGAGCGTTAACAATTGATTTAACCGCTTCACTTTGTCCTATTATTTTTTTATTAAATGTTTCTTCTAAATTTAGCAATTTTTCTCTTTCATCTTGTTCCATAACTCCTAATGGAATGCCTGTTTTTTCTGAAGTTAGTTCTATTAGATCGTTTATTTCTAATATTTTTTTATTTTTTCTATTTATAAAAGATATAGCTTCGTATAAAAAATCAATATCTTTTTTAGGACTAATAATTTCCATAGCAGAGAATATATCTGCTAATTCAATAATTTTATTTAAAGATTGATAAGGAATAAATATGTTTTCTTGTTTTTCAATATTTAGAACAATTTCCTGAAGGGTTGTTATTATGTTTTGTTTTGAACGTTCTTTAACAATAACTTTTCCTAATTCGTTTATAATATCGCTTCTGTTGATTTTTGATAAAAATTCCGGAGTTGTTGTTGCTATTACTTTGGAGCGGTTTGATTTTAAAAAAGAAAGCAAAATATCAGCTATTTCCGTAAAATTTGTGTTAAGCATACTATGTATATTTTCAATAGCAAGCACTATATTGCCAGCGTAAAGAGCCTCATTAAATATAGCTTCTAATCGCAAACGTAAATCTCCGGAATTATTAATTCCAGACAGAATCGCGTTTATATCAAGCCATAAGAATCTTTTAAATGATAAGCAAGGCAGAGATTTTCCTGTTTCAATTAACCTCTCTAGTCCTATTAAAACTAAATTTTTGCCAATACCCTCGTCTCCAACTAATAAAACATTATTTCTGCCATTTTGAGCTAAAATTCGCTCAGCTCCTTCAATTTCTGTCTTATATTGATAAAAAAGCGTATGATCGTCAATATTATAATTTTCTATTTTTATTTCTTTAGAAAAGTTATCTAATATTGGCGTATAACTAGAAGTCCAATTTATTCCAATCGGAGGTATTCGGTCTAAAAATTCTTTTTTCCAAAATCGCGCTCGCGATTTTTGTTCATAGTAATGTTCTTTATACCATTCTTTTAAATATTCTATGTCTTTTAAATTTAAACCGTTTATATTTAGTAAATTTTTATCTTTGTAATCAAAACCAATTCTTTTTTTAACATATCTATCTGTTTTTGATTCTAATGAAATTTGTTTTCTTTTTTGAAACGCAAAAAATCCGATTATAATTAAAAATATCGCCAATGTTATGGATATTAAAGTTTTATCATATAACAATAGTCCTTTGTATAATCCGTATATTAAGACAATAACTAAAAATAACCATATTAATTCTATAGCGATTCCTATAAAAAATACTATTATCGCGAAAATTAAGCCAGATATAATAGTGGTTATTCGCGCGATCATCCCTATTATTATTCCTATAAAAAGGTTTATTAATTTAAATAAAAATACTTTAACGCGATTATTACTTATAAGGCGAACAGAAATTAAATGCCATGGACTAAAAAAAAATTTCAAATGATGTATAATTCCAAAGAAATCTAATGTAAATATAAAAAAATTTAACCAAATTTTAATAAGATTTATGTGTGTTTCATATAAGTACCATTTTATAAAACGAAATAAGAGCATAGAATAATTTAAAATTGGAAATTAAAAATTCTAATTTAAGCGTAGCATTGACAAAGTATTTTGTAAAGTGTAAACTGCCATTAGTCAGCTATAACTTAGTTATTGCTGTAAAAGTACTTTGAAAATTTCATAATGTTTGTTGAATTTTGTATATTCAATAAACATCAGTTTTAAAAGGTGAACCCTGTACTATTCTATATAATGTTTTTTTCGTAGTAAGTTTTTGCATTTAAACTAATAAATTTACTTTTTTAATTGAGAGTTTGATCCTGGCTCAGGATGAACGCTGGCGGTGTGGATAAGGCATGCAAGTCGAGCGACCTGATTTATCAGGGAGCGGCGAACGGGTTAGTAACACATGGATACGTGCCGTTGAGATGGGAATAACTTAGAGAAATTTAAGCTAATACCCAATGGACTGGTAATTAAACATTTTTCGTAAGAATTTTAATATATTCATTAGAATTTTAAATAATAAAAGTAATAATTTGCGAAAAGCGTTTAATTACCAGTAAAGGTTTAGAGCAATCTAAACTGCTCAGCGATCGGTCTGTGTCCTATCAGCTTGTTGGTAAGGTAATGGCTTACCAAGGCTATGACGGGTAGGGGGTGTGAGAGCACGACCCCCAACATCGGAATTGAGAAACTGTCCGAACTCCTACGGGAGGCTGCAGTCGAGAATCTTTGACAATGCGCGAAAGCGCGATCGAGCGACACCGCGTGCAGGATGAAGCCCTAAGGGGTGTAAACTGCTTTTAACTGGGAAGAAGTACCACTCCTCACTTTGTTTGGAATGTAATTAATAATTTATAATTATACTACGAACAATAGCGAGGAGTGGTATTGACGGTACCAGTGGAATAAGGGGCTACTAATCTCGTGCCAGCAGTAGCGGTAATACGAGAGCCCCAAGCGTTATCCGGATTTATTGGGCGTAAAGCGTTTGTAGGCGGTAAAGTGTGTCTTTAATTAAATACTTTAGCTCAACTAAAGAAGTGTTAAAGAAACTATTTTACTTGAGAATATGAGAGGTCAGTGGAACATAAGGAGGAGGGATGAAATCCGTTGATACCTTATGGAACTCCAAAGGCGAAGGCAGCCGACTGGCGTATTTCTGACGCTGAGAAACGAAAGCTAGGGTAGCGAAACGGATTAGATACCCGTGTAGTCCTAGCCGTAAACGATGATCACTAGCTGTTTTAAGTATCGACCCTTAAGGTGGCATAGCTAACGCGTTAAGTGATCCGCCTGGGAAGTACGGCCGCAAGGCTAAAACTCAAAAGAATAGACGGGGACT
>JBBTYX010000051.1:0-2456 GCA_038078515.1 Patescibacteria group bacterium
TTTCCATTAGGAGAATATAGAAAAAAAGATGAACGCAAGATAGCAAAGCAGTTTGGATTTATAACGGCTGACAAGCCGGATTCGCAAGGAATATGTTTTGTTGGTAAAGAGCCGTTTGAAAAATTTTTATCCCGTTATATAAAAGAAAATCCCGGTAATATTATTGATAAAAACAAAAAAATAATAGGCAAACACAAAGGAGCGCGTTTTTATACAATAGGCCAAAGAAAAGGCTTGGGAATAAGCAGTGTTAAGCCTCTTTTTGTAATAAAAAAAGATATTAAAAAAAATGAGATTATGATTGGATACGAAGATAATAAAGCGTTATTTAACGAAAGATTAACAATAAAAGATATTCATGAGATTTATCCAAAATCCTTATCATCTATAAATAAAAATATTAAATATATATATGCTAAAATTCGTCATCAGCAAAAAGATCAGAAAATAAAAGATGTAAAATTATTAAAAACTGGAAAAATGAAAATTATTTTTAAAGAACCTCAAAGATCAGTAACTTCGGGTCAATCTGTTGTTATATACAGGGGCGATGAGGTATTGGGCGGAGGAATAATTACTTAAAAAGTTGAAAGCTGAAAGTTGGAAGTTATAAATTTATAAACTAATTATGATTTATACAAAAAAAGGCGATAAAGGTTATACAAGGCTTTTTAATGGCGCAAAAGTATCTAAAAGCGATTTAAGAGTAAAAGCTCTTGGAGCTATTGATGAGCTTAATTCATTTTGCGGCGCAATAGCTTCTTTTTCGCAATTAGACGCAAAAACCATAATTGTAAGAGATATGCTTTTTAAAATACAAAATGATTTATTTATTATTCAAGCATGTTTAGCGGGGTCAGACCCCGCTAAACTAAAATTAGACAATAGAAATGTAAAATGGTTAGAGCAAAATATTGATAAAATGACAAGTAAAATGCCTGAATTAAATAAATTTATTATTCCAGGCGGTAATAATGCTGCAATTTTTAGCCATATTAGCCGTAGTATTTGTCGGCGAGCAGAGCGGGAAATAGTAATTTTTTCAGAATCTAAAAAAGTTTCTAAAAATATTTTAAAGTACATTAACCGTTTATCAGATTTTTTCTTTACTTTAGCGCGTTATATAAACTATAAAAGTAATTATCAAGAAGTTAATCCTAAATATTAAATTTAGCGGGGTCTGATAAAGCTAAGTTATCCACATAGATAAAATAGCGAAAAACTTGCTGTTTTGTTTTTTTGCCTTATTATCAATAAAAAACACTATATTTGACAATTTTGTGTAATTCGCGAAATATGGTAAAATATATATAAATGAGTATTTTTCGCAATTTATTAACAGCAATATTTTTATTATTTATTGTTTTTATTCCTATATCTACACAGGCAGTATTTTTAGACGCTCTTCCAGATATTACTAATTTGTTCCAATCTTTTACAAAAGTAAAGAATAATTTTTCTTTTATTAACGATAGTTTAAACATTATCGCTGAACAAGTAAAAGAACAAGCAATAGAACAAGCAACGAACATTATAAATAAGGTTGAGTTTTTGCAAAATAGTTATGAACACATAATTACTGATAAAGTTCAATCTGTAACAAGTTTTGCCAAAAATAAAAAAGCTTTTGATAACACCGCTGGATTTTTAGACAGCATAAATTCTATCACAAGTGTTTTGCCTCCTATTAGTGAAATTGGAAATAATATTGTAAAAATATTCACAATAGAAAAAACCCCGATAAAAGACGATAAACCAATTAACAACGAACAATTAAACGAAAATGTAATAAAAAACAATGAACAAAAAGAAAATAATAAAATAATTGAAAAAGAAATTATTGACAAAAAAACAATTATTACAGAGCCTGCGAGAGCAATAGAAAGAGTAGTTAAAATAGAAACATTGTCTAAACAAGACCAGCAAAGAATATTGAATAATGAACAAAGCATTAGATTTTTAATTGAACAAATAAATAATTTAAAAAAAGAACAGGTAGTTTCTTTTTTACAAACAGAGGAATTTTCAGTAGATGAAAAATTATTATCACTTGAAAAAGAGCTTAAAAATCAAATCAGATTAAGCGCTAACGCCACAACTAATCAAGTAATTCAGGTAATGGCTCCAATTGGAAACAATGAAGGCGCTAAAGACTTTACTGTTCAGAATTCTATTATTAATCAAGGCTCTTTTACTCAGCAGGGAGCTGCCACATTTCAAAGTGGCATTATTGTTACAGGCAGTCAAACTTTTACAGGCGATCAAACCATTTCCGGGGACCTTGCTGTTAACGGAGGAGATATTACATCAACAAGCGCTTTAACTATCACGCCATTAGCAGGTAGCAATTTTAATCTTGTTTTAAGTACTACAGGCGACTTCGCTGTAAACACAAACCAGTTATATGTGGATACAAGCGCGGGTAATGTGGGCATCGGCACCACAACCCCAACAGC
>JBBTYX010000052.1:0-8741 GCA_038078515.1 Patescibacteria group bacterium
CCATGATTTAATTGGTTACGCTTGGAGCGATAATATTGGTTGGATTAGCATGAGTTGTAAAAATTCTGGCAACGAACATATAGTTAATTATGGCATAGATAAAGCTCAAAACGGAGATTTATCAGGATACGCGTGGAGCGACAATATTGGTTGGATAAATTTTAATCCAAATGGTCCTTATCCAAGCGCGCCAAATCACGGCGCGAAAATAACAGGAAACTCTGTCAAAGGCTGGGCGCGCGCTCTTTCTTTAAGTGGAGGATGGGATGGTTGGATAAATTTTGACCCTCAAAAAGGAGGCGTTACATTAAATGTTTCTTCAAATGAACTTGAAGGATATGCGTGGGGAGGAGATGATAATGATAGCGAAGCAGTAATAGGCTGGATTAGCTTTAACTGTAAAGAAGGGGGCTTAAATGGAACAAATATCTGCGCGTCTTTTGATTATAAAGTAAGTTTAACTAATTCTTCCCCTGTAGCGTCTATATCATGCGATCCATCAGATTGTGTTGGTTTTTCAGGTGTTCCAAAAGGATCAAATGGTTCATTAGAAGCAATATATTCTGCCACAGACATAGAAGATAGCGCGAGCAATCTTGTTTGCGCTTTTGAAGTTAAAAATAGCGCAGATTTGTCGGTAATTAATTTAAGTTCTGATTGCAACTCAAATAATATTTTAGTAAGCGGATTAGCAAAGGGCGATTATACTGCGAAAGTTATAGCTACAGACACAAAAGGTTTAACAGACACTAAATCAACAGCATTTACTTTAATTCAAGATATATCAGCTGAATTTAAGTGTTCCTTAGACGGGATTGTATTTAAAGATTGTTCTAATTTTGGAGCAATCACAACTGGAAACACAATATACTTTAATCCAGATGATTCTATTCCTTCACAAGGAGCAAATATAATATCGTGGTCTTGGGATTTTAATAATAACGGGACAGAAGATTCATCATTGCGTTATCCAAACACCAAACTATCGCAAATAGGAAATAATATTATAGTTTTAACTGTAACAGATAATAATCAAACAAAAGGAAATAGATCTGATAATATTCAAAAAACATTGAATATTTCATTGCCTTTGCCTATTTATAAAGAAATAGCTCCAAAAAATTAATATCGCAAAATGAAATTACACAAGAATTTAAAAAATCGTTTAACAAAAAGAGCTTTAACGCTTTTAAAAAATTTTGACGAGAGCCAAGGTATTTTTGGTTTATTGCAAAATGCAATTTTACAAAAAGGGTCAATGGCTTCAAATATTTTAGATATTGAAAAAAGCAAATTATTATTTGACGGAAAAAGAAAAAACAGCAATAAAAAAATTTTTAACAATAAAAGCAATATTAAAAAAATTTTAATAAAAGCTCTATTAAAAGCCAAGAATAGCGGGCATAGTTTAATTGGAACACATCATATTTTATATGAAACGCTTAATTTTATTGAACAAGATTCAGAATTAAAAAACTTTTTAAAAAAAAATAAAAAGGATTTTGTTTTTTTTAAAAAAAATAAAAAATTTCATAATAAATTAAAAATTAAAATAGAAGAATTAATAAAAAATGATTTTATGGACCTTAATAAACTTTCTTTATTATTTCAAAAAGAAAGCTTTATAGCGCTAAATAATTTAATTAAAAATGATATATTTAATGAATTTAATAAGAAAATACTTATTAGCGCCAATAAAATAAAAAAAACTTATAAACGAATTCCTTCTGCTAATACTGTACAAAAAAATAAAAATAAAACTGAACAAGGGCATCGCCATACTTACGAGATAGCGCGTATTATAGACGGAGAAAAAAATGAAAATATGAATATTTTTAGCAATTTTGCGGAAGATTTAGTTAGAATGGCGAAACTCGGGAAATTAGACCCTCTTATTGGAAGAGAAAACGAATTAAATCGTTTAATACAAATTTTAAATCGTAGAACTAAAAGAAATCCTATTTTAGTTGGCGACGCAGGCGTTGGAAAAACAGCGATAGTTTATGGATTAGCTTATAAAATTGCAAAAGGCGATGTTCCATATAGTTTAGCTGATAAAAAACTTTGGTCTCTTAATTTATCTTCTTTAGTTGCTGGAACTAGATTTAGAGGCGATTTTGAAGAGCGATTTGAAGCTATTATCAGAGAAGCAAAAAAAGAAGAAGTTATTTTGTTTATTGATGAAATTCACAATATTGTAGGAGCTGGAAGCGCTATGGGAACAATGGATATGGCAAATATTATTAAACCAGTTTTGTCTCAAGGAGATTTGCAAATAATAGGAGCTACCACTTTTGACGAATACAAAATGCAAATTGAGCAAGATAAAGCTCTTGAAAGAAGATTCCAACCAATATTAGTAAAAGAAGCAACAGTTTTAGACACAATAAAAATACTTTCTGGATTAAAAGAAGAATATGAAAAATTTCATAACATAAAAATTAGCGAAGACGCCATTCAATCATCTGTTAAGCTTTCAAATAAATATATTAATGACAGATTTTTGCCTGATAAAGCAATTGATGTTTTAGATGAAGCAGCTGCAATAGGGAATATTGCCAAGCATTCTCAAGAAGCTTATAAAAAAATAAGAAATTTTTATAAAGAGCTTAATGATATTAGAAAAGAAAAAGAAGAAGAACTTAGAAAAGGCTATTATGAAAACGCTTTTAATATTAAAAAAAAGGAAGAAGATATATTAAAAAAAATATTTTTAATAGAAAATGAATTTAAAAATATTAAAGAAGATAAATTTATTATTACAGAGATTGAAGTTCGTCGCGCGATATCAACTATGACAAGTATTCCATTGGAAGAAGTTACACCTGTTATTTCGCAAGAACTTAAAGATTTAGAAAATAAACTTAAAAATAATATTATAGGTCAAGACGAAGCGATAAAATCTCTTGCTCTTAGAATTAGAAGGTCGCGAAGCGGACTTAATTTTTACGAACGCCCTATTGGATCATTTGTATTTATAGGTCCTACTGGCGTTGGAAAAACAGAACTTGCTAAAATATTGTCTAAAACAGTTTATGGAGATAATAATTTTATTAAGCTTGATATGTCAGAATTTACAGAGCCTCATACAATATCTCGCCTTATTGGAGCTCCAGCAGGATATATAGGATATGGTAAAGGAGGACAATTAACAGAAGCTGTAAAGCGAAATCCTTACAGCGTAGTTTTATTTGACGAAATTGAAAAAGCGCATCATCAAATATTTAATATATTGCTTCAAATATTAGAAGACGGATATTTAACTGACAGCGCCGGCAAGAAAATAGATTTTAAAAATACTATTGTGATATTAACATCTAACGCTGGAACAAACGCTTTAAAAAATAAGCGAGAAATTGGTTTTGAAAAACAAAATAAATATAATTATAAAGAAATGTCCCAAGAATTGAAAAAATCTCTTAATAATATTTTTTCAACAGAACTTTTAAATCGCTTGGACGAAATTATAGTTTTTAAATATTTAGAATATAATGACATAAAATCAATTATTAAAAATCATTTACAAAAACTTTCAGAATTTTTACTTAATGAAAAAAATATTAAATTAAAAATTTTGCCTAAATTAATAGATAAATTAGCTAAATTATCTTATAAAGAAGGAGAAGGAGCGCGAATGGTTAGACGCGTTATTGAAAATAAAATCACAGATAAAATAACTGAAGGAATGATTAAAGGAAAAATAAAAAAAGGACAAACTGTAAGTTTTTAAAGATTAATAATCAATAACAGATAACTAAGGTTTTTTTAATTTAAACTATGTGGTTATTTTCTAAAAAAAAAATAAATGAAACTTTAGGAATAGATATTAATAATGATTTTATATCCATAGTTAAATTAAGAAAAAACAATGACGAACATTTTGAGCTTATCAATTATGGAATATTAAACACTGATAAAGAAATTATTCAAACTGACCGCGCTATTCTTGAAGAACGCGATGTTAGTTTTATGATAAAAGAGATTCTTTATAAAATGAATGAATTAAAAAAAATAAATGAAACAGATGTGATTATGTCTATTCCGCATAACGCGAGCTTTATGTTTAATTTAGATATGCCAAATATTCCTGACCAAGAACTTAATGAAGCTATTAAATTTGAGGCGCGAAGCATACTTCCTATTGCTCCTTCAGAAGCTGAGATTAATTGGCAAATTATTTCTAAAAATGATAATGAATTAAAAATTTTAGTTATAGCAGTGCCTAAAGAAATTATAGCGCAATACAAAAATATATCTAAAAAATTAGGATTTTCAATAAAAATATTAGAGATTAGAACATTTAGTTTAATTAGAGCATTAGGAATAGGCTCTAAAAATACTTTATTAGTTGATTTTAATAATAAAAATTTTAATATTTCTTTTATAAAAAACGGTTTAATGAGTATGAGCAATAGCGATAAATTCGCTCATAAAGTTGTTGATGTGGATAAATTAGCAATAGGGATAAATAATTTTATAGAGTCTTTGCAAGAAAAAATTGAGAAAATAGCTTTATTTAGCACTAATTTAGATGTAAATTCAATTAAATCGCAATTATCTAAAAAAATAAAAATTTCTATTGACACTATGGATTCTTGTTCTAAAATAGATTGTAAGGGTAAACTAAAAACCGATTTGCAAGAAAAAAAATATATATTAGCTCCGGCAATAGGTTTGGATATGTATTAAAAGTTAATAAATATATAAAATGAATGAACAATTATCAAAAAATTTTGGATTTGGGCAAATTAAAAGAGAAACCGGTATTTTAAATAATTTGCAATTAAAAACTAAGTCAGCTTTTGTTTTAGTTATAATTGTTTTAGTTTTGGGTATAGGCAGTTTAATTATAAATAAAGTTTTTGAATTAAAAAAAATTAATTCTTTAAATAGACAAATTGATTTAAACAAACAAAGATCGTTTTTGCTTGAAAATAGTATATTGAATTTTCCTAAACAAAAAGATAAAGCGCAAGAACTTTTAAATTCCCATATTTATTTTTCTAAAATATTTGATTTTTTTAGGGAAAATACTTTAAAAACCGTTTTTTATGATAAAATTTCCATTGACGCTGAAGCGCGCTCTTTAAATTTAGAAGCTGTAGCATTATCTTTTGAAGAAGCTGCTAAACAATTAGTATTGATTAAAAGCATTAAAGATATTGATAGTTTTGATGTTGATTCAGTTAGTTTAAATAGCAATGGAAAAATTAATTTTTTTATAAAAATAAAATTAAAAGACAATTTTTTTAATAATATATAATTAAAAAAAGAGATAAAAACCTCTACAAAGTTGTAAATTCGTTTCACTCATTAACAACTTTGTGAGAACTTTGTTTACTCGTTTCACTCGTAAATAAAAATTATTTTGTTTTTATTAAAAAATAAAAATTATTTTGTTTTTATTAAAAAATAAAAAGTATTTTGTTTTTATTAAAAAATAAAAATTATTTTGTTTTTATTAAAAAATAAAATTAAAAGACAATTTTTTTAACAATATATGATTAAAAGACAAGGATTAATTTCTTTTCTCACATTTTTAATAGGTTTAATACTTCTTTATTTTGTGTTTTGGGGTTCTATTGGAAATGTATTTAGTAATTTTAAAAAATACAGAAGCATTGTGAATGAAGAGCGCGATTTACGCAAGCTTATTGATAACACGGCTCAATTAGAAGAAAAATTTAAAAAATTAAAAGAAAAAGCCCATATAATACCAAAAATTATTTCTAATGAAAAAAATATTAGCAATATAATTTCTCAATTCAATGATATGGTTTTAAAAAGCGGATTAGTGTTAAATAAAATATCAACTTCTCCTATTAATAATGGCTTGGTAGATATAAATATTGATGTTAAGGGAAGTATAAATTCTTTAGAAAAATTTGTAACTTTTATAGAAAGAAATTTGCCTTTTATTGATATAATGTCAGTTGATTTTTTTGGAGGGAAAATAGGTTCACAATTATTTATTGTTAAAGCAAAATCTTATGTTAGCGAGATTGGTGTAAATAATAATATAAAATCAGCTGAATTACTAAGCAGTTTAGAAAAAGCGTTAAAAATTGATTTAGGATTTATTGAAAACGAATCATTGTCTAATTTTAAAGAATATGGGAATATTCCAGTTGAATTGCCAAAAGATATAGAAATAGGAAATGATAATCCGTATGAATTATAACAAATTTTTACTATGATAGTTGCTACTCTTTTAGAAAAATTAAAGGAACAAGGTAAATTAACTGATAAAAAAGCGCGAGATATTTTAGAGCAATATGAAAAAGAAAATGTAAGCGTAGAAAGTATTTTACAAAAAAAACATTTAGTTTCAAGTAAAGATATCGCCAAGATTAAAAGTCAGTTAATAGGCATTCCATATTTAGAAATAGATGAAAATATTAAAGTAGAAGAAAGTTTGTATAAATATTTTCCTAAAGGTTTGGTTGAAAATTTTAAGGTTATTCCTATTGAAATTAAAGGAGATGTAATTAAAGTAGGAATGGTTAGACCAGAAGATATAGAAGCAGATAACGCGCTTGATTTTATTGAAAATTCTAATAACATACAATTAGAAAGATTTGTTATAAGCGAAGAAGATTTTGAAAAAATTATTAAAAATAGCTCGTCTTTGCAAATTGAGGTAAGCGAGGCTTTAGATAGATTAAAAGAAGAAAGATTGTCTGAAAAAATAGATATAGAAAGCGATTTATATAAAATAACGGAAAAAGCCCCAATATCAAAAACAGTAGATGTTATTTTAAAATATGGCGTAGAATCAGAAGCGTCTGATATTCATATAGAACCTACTAAAAATGACACAAGAATAAGATATAGATTAGACGGTAAACTGCACACTAGTTTAATAATGCCTCTTAATGTGTCAAATTCTATTATATCTCGCATAAAAATTATGTCTAAAATGCGAGTTGATGAATCGCGAATACCTCAAGACGGCAGGATTAGTCAAACATTTAATGAAAAATTGATTGATTTTAGGGTTTCTACTTTTCCTACAAATTTAGGAGAAAAAGCAACTCTAAGAATATTAGACAATTCAAAAGGAATAGTGGATTTAGAAAAATTAGGAGTAGAGGGAAGAAATATAGAAAATATTAAAGATTTCTCTAAATTAGCATTTGGCACAATGCTTATAAGCGGTCCAACTGGATCTGGCAAAAGCACAACTCTTTATTCTGTTTTAAATATTTTAAATAAAGAAGATGTAAATATTATAACATTAGAAGACCCTGTTGAATATTATTTAGACGGCATCAATCAATCGCAAATTCGTCCAGAAATAGGATATGATTTTAGTTCTGGATTAAGAAGCGTTGTAAGACAAGACCCTGATATTATTATGGTGGGAGAAGTAAGGGATAATATTACAGCATCTCTTTTAGTTCATGCGGCATTAACAGGACATTTAGTTTTTTCAACTATACATACTAATAATGCTATTGGAATAATACCGCGTTTGATTGATATGAAAATTGACAGTTATTTAATTCCAGCCAGTATATCATTGCTTGTGGCTCAAAGATTAGTTACTAAATTATGCGGTTTTTGTTCTAAAAAAGTTAAAACTCCATATAATATACAAAAAATGATTGCCGATGAAATGCATTTGCTTAAAGAAGAAGAATATAAAAAGTTAGGATTAGATGATTTAGAAAAGCAAGAATGGCCAACATATAAATCAGAAGGTTGCGATAAATGCGGACAAACTGGAATAATTGGAAGAATAGGCGTTTTTGAAACCTTAAAAATTAGCAGTGAAATAGAAAAAGTAATTATTGAAAATCTCTCAGAGAGCAATTTAAAAAAAGAAGCTAGAAAACAAGGAATGATTACTATGCGTCAAGACGGAATACTTAAAGCGCTAAGAGGCGTAACAAGTATAGAAATAATATTATCTAAAACAATGCCATCGTAAAAATTATAAGAACCTCTACAAAGCTGTAAATTCGCTTCACTCATTAACAGCTTTGCGAGAACCTTGTTATTTTCGCTTCGCTCATAATAAGAACATCTAATTTATTCTAAATCTACGCTTACTGCGTTCGCTACATTGCTTCGCAATAACACTTCGTTCATTAAGAATAAATTGATAACCTTGTTGTTTAAAATATGATTAAAAATAAAATTAAAATACTTTTAATTGAAGATGATGAATTTATATCTAAAATGTACTCTTCTAAATTTGAAAAGAGCGGATTTGATTTTATTATCGCGTCTGATGGAGAATTAGGATTAAAACGGATAGAAAAAGAAAAGCCTGATTTAGTTTTATTGGATATTATTTTGCCTAAAAAAGACGGATTTGAAATTTTAAAAGAAATAAAAAAATTAAATTTAAACATACCTATTATTTTATTAACTAATTTAGGTCAAGAAACTAATATAAAACAAGGAATGGATTTGGGCGCTAAAGATTATATTATAAAAGCTCATTTTACTCCTCAGGAAGTGGTTGATAAAATTAAAAAATTTTTCCCAAATTTATGATAGAAAATATATTAGATATAGTAATAGAGAATAATGCGTCAGATTTGCATTTAGTAGATGGATATTACCCTATTATTAGAATAGATGGCGTGTTAGTTCCATTGTCTAATATACCTGAATTAAATGACAGCAAGATTACAGCCATTGGCAATCAATTAATGAGTGAAGAAGTTGTAAAATGATTATAGAAAATAAATCCACTGATTTTTCGTATAGTTATAAAAAAAAAGCGCGAT